>NZ_JBWKUP010000028.1:0-36390 GCF_059420905.1 Janthinobacterium sp. GW821-FHT03C08
CCGCCGCGCCGGCCGCCCCTGCCGCGGCCGCGGCCGGCGTGCCCGTGCTCGACAATCCCGACGCCTTGCGCGGCGGTTCCTTCACGGGCGGCGCCATGCCGCCCGAGGTGTCGGGCACGCCTGTCCTGCCCTTCGATTACGTGCGCACCGTCAGCGGCATCGGGGCGCCGGCCGGCATGGGCGGCGGCGGGGGCGGCGGTAGCGGCGGGGGCAGCCTGCCGCCTGGCCCGACGGGCAGCAGCATCATCGTGCCCCCCACCGTGATCCTGCCCACCTTGCCGCCCACGGGCCCGAATGTCTTGCCGGCCGTACCGGAACCGCACACCTGGGCCATGCTGCTGGGAGGACTGGCCCTCGTTGCCCACGGTGTGCTGCGCCGCAGGAAGACGACGGCAGCGCAGGCCGGCGGCTAGGCCGGTCCTAGTCGCCCTCGGCCGCGTCGCCGGCGCCGCCCAGCAGCAAGGCCGCCGTCTCGCCCGGCAAGGCTTCCACGGATTTGAGCTTGCGCGCCATCTGCCGGCTGCGCACTTCCGCGCTTTCGATATTCTTCGCAGCCTTTTCCAGGGTCAGGCGGGTCTGCGACAGCACGTCGCCGAACTTGCCGAACTCCGTCTTCACGGCGCCCAGCACCTGCCACACTTCCGACGAGCGCTTTTCCAGCGCCAGGGTGCGGAAACCCATCTGCAGGCTGTTGAGCAGGGCCGTCAAAGTGGATGGCCCGGCAATGCTGACGCGGTGCACGCGCTGCAATTCATCGGCCAGGCCCGGGCGGCGCAGCACTTCCGCGTACAGGCCTTCCGTGGGCAGGAAGAGGATGGCGAAATCCGTCGTGTGCGGCGGCGCCAGGTATTTGTCGGCGATGGTCTTCGCCTCGCCCCGCACGGCCCGCTCCAGCTCGCGCCCGGCCAAGGCCACGCCGTCGGCATCGGCCCGCTCGGCCGCCTCGACGAGGCGCTCGTACTGTTCTTTCGGGAACTTCGCATCGATGGGCATCCACACGGGCGGCCCGCCGTCGGAGAGGCCCGGCAGCTTCAGGGCGAATTCCACGCGCGCGCCGCTGCCCGCCACCGTTTCCACGTTCTTCGCGTACTGGTCGACAGTGAGTACCTGCTCCAGCAGCATTTCCAGCTGCACCTCGCCCCACGTGCCCCGCGTCTTGACGTTGGTGAGCACCCGCTTCAAGTCGCCCACGCCCAGCGCCAGCTGCTGCATCTCGCCGAGGCCCTGGTGGACTTTTTCCAGCCGTTCCGACACCTGCTGGAACGAGGCCGTCAGGCGCGTCTCCAGGGTGGCGTGCAGTTTTTCGTCGACCGTCTTGCGCATCTCTTCCAGGCGCGCGCCATTGTCGGCCTGCAAGTCGCGGATCTTGTTTTCCAGGGTGGCGCGTACTTCCAGCATGCGCTGCGCATTCGATTCCGTCAGCTGCGCCAGGGTCTGGTTGGTGCTGTCGGCAAAGCGCGCCAGGCTTTGCGCCTGCTCCTCGCGCCCGACTTTCCCCTGCGCCTGCATCTGCGTGCGCAGGCTGTCGAGCTGCTGCAGGGTCGCCGCCTGGAATTGCGCCAGGCTGGCCGCCAGGTCTTGCCGCGTGGCTTGCGCCGACGCCTGCAGCTGCAGCCGCACTTCGCGCTCGACCCGGTCGATGCGCTCCAGGCTTTGCTGCTGGTGCTGCTGCACCAGGGCCAGGGTGGTGGCGCCATCGCCGGCCGCGCCACGGGGGCGCAGCAAGATCAATAGCAACAGGACGATGGCGGCGATGGCGGCGCCCAGCAGGCTGTAGAACTCGATAGGGCTCATGGATATCAGTCAGGTTTGTTGCGCATCCAGTCGGCCGTCTGATAGAACGATTCCATCAGGCGCACGCGCAGGGATTCTTCGATGCCCGTGTCTTCCATGGCCCAGGCCATGGCGCGCAGCCACTGGTCGCGCTCGCTGGTACCGATGGCGTAGGGCAAATGGCGGGCGCGCAGGCGCGGATGGCCGAATTTCTCGATATACAAGTCCGGGCCGCCCATCCAGCCCGTGAGGAAGAAATACAGCTTGTCACGCGAGCCGTCCGTGGACGGCGGATGCATGGTGCGGATGCCGGCGAACTCCGGCTCCAGTTCCATCAAGTCATAAAAACGGTCGACCATTTCACGCAGCACGGGGGCGCCGCCGATGGTCTCGTACAGGGTAGGGGCAGTGGTATCAGTCATGGCCGCCATGATAGCGCAAGCGCCGGTGGCCCATGCGGCGCAGCGCTGCCTGCCCCATTCCTTGCCACATTAAATGGCAACATACTTGACTACTCAAGCTTTTATCAACTACTATGCAATTTTTCACCACGAATGAGACGGACATGCCGGCCACCACAGACACGCACTTGCTGCGCAATACCAACTTCCGCTGGCTGCTCGGTGGCGGCCTCGTCTCCATGCTGGGCGACCAGTTCACCATGCTGGCCCTGCCCTGGCTGGTGCTGGGCCTGACGGGCGATAGCCTCAGCCTGGGCATCGCCGTGGCCCTGACGGGCGCGCCGCGCGCCCTGCTTATCTTGCTGGGCGGCGCCATCGCCGACCGCCATTCGCCCCGGCGCGTGCTGCTGCTGAGCAAGTTGCTCAACGCCGCCATCCTGCTGGCCCTGGCCGGGATGCTGTGGCTGGACCAGGCCAGCCTGGCGCTCGCGTATGCTGCCGCGCTGGCACTGGGCATCGCGTCCGCCTTCGGCATCCCGGCCGGCACAGCCATCCTGCCGCAAGCCGTGCCTGCATCATCGTTGCAGAAAGCCAATGGCCTGCAGATGGGTGTGCGCCAGCTGTCCTTGCTGGCCGGTCCCCTGCTGGCGGCGCTCGTGCTGGGCGCCCGCGGTACCGGGCAGCACACCGCCATGGCGGCGCTGGCCGCCGCCTTTGCCATCGATGCGCTGACGTTTATGTTCTCCGCGTGGACCTTGCGGCAGGTCACCCTGCGGCCGCCGGCGACGCCCGCTGCGCCGCAAGCCATGTGGCGCGACATGGCGGCGGGCCTGGCCACGGTGTGGCGCGACTTGCCCCTGCGCAGCTGCTATGCCTACTGGGCGCTGGTGGCCTTCTTCGTCATGGGGCCGCTGCAGGTGGCCCTGCCCGTGCTGGCCAGCGAGCGCCTGCACGGCGCCTCGGCGCTGGGCCTGCTGATGGGCGCGCACGGCGCCGGCACCTTGGCCGGCATGCTGGCCTCCGGCCTGGGCGGCGCCTGGCTGCGCCGGCATTTCGGCGCCACCCTGCTGGCCGCCGACGCCATCGTCGCCTGCCTGCTGATGGCGCTGGGGCAGATCGGCAGCGCCTGGCAAGGCGCGGCCCTCTTGGCCGCCACCGGTCTATTGTCCGGTTACTTGCAGGTAGCCATCTTCACGTGGATACAGCGGCGCGTGGCGCCCGCCATGCTGGGCCGGGCCATGGCCTTGTTCATGGGCATTTTCCTGGGCCTGGCGCCGCTGTCGGCGGCGGCCACGGGCGCGCTGCTGCGCCACCTGAGCGTGGGCGAACTGTTCTGCGGCGGCGGCGCCCTGCTGCTGGCCGCCGCCGTGGCCGCCACCCTCCTGACCGACATCCCCCGCATCGCGGGCAGCACGTCCGCAGCATCACCTTGAGAGAGTTCCCCATGGATAAAACACAGCAAGCGGCCCTGAAAGCGGCCTACCGGCAGCAGGCCCCGGCCCTGGGCATCATCGCCCTGCAGCACCTGCCCAGCGGACGCACCCTGCTCGAATGCAGCCACAACGCGCCTGGCGCGCTGAACCGCCACCGCTTCGAACTGGCGCTGGGCACGCACCGCAACGCCCGCCTGCAGGCGGACTGGCGGCGCGACGGCGCGGCCGCCTTCCGCCTGGCCATCATCGATACCGTCGAGGTGCCGGACGATCCCGCCTTCGATGCGCAGGCCGAGCTCGACGCCCTGCTGGCCCTGCACCGCGAGCAGGCGCTGGCGCAAGGCCAGGCCCTGTATTGAGCGCGCATGCTTTACACTTGCGCACTCAAGCACTGCGCAGCCAACACAAGGAAAACATGACCGATCACCCTCCCCCGTCGCCGGACGGCGCCGGCGCGCTGGACTTTTGCCTGCGCCTGGCGCGCGCCCAGGCCGTGCTGGTGCGCCGCTTCGACAGCATCCTGGGCAATCTGCACGGCCTCAGTTTCAGCGATTACCAATTGCTGTACCACTTGCAGCGGGCGCCCGGCGGACGCCTGCGCCGCATCGACCTGGCCGAGCGCCTGGCGCTGACGGCGTCCGGCATCACGCGCTCGCTGATGCCGCTGGAAAAGATCGGCCTCGTGGCGCGCCAGGCCGACCAGCGCGATGCCCGCGTCGGCTATGCCGCCATCACCGAAGCGGGCCTCGCCCTGCTGGCCCACGCCGATGCGACGGCGCAGGCGCTGGCGCAGGAATTGCTGGGCAGCGCCAGCACAGAGCAACTGGCGCCCCTGTCCCTGCTGCTGGGCGGCATCGCCGGCAGCCAGCCCGCCAACGGCTGATACATTCCCCTTACACCAGCGCCAGCTTGCGCAGGCGCCGCGTCGACGGCCAGCGCGCCATGCCCGTCTCGTCGCGGATGGCGGCGCAGGCGGCCAGCACGCGGGCGCACTCGTCGTCGCGCAAGCCCGCGTTCAGGGTCAGGCGCACCAGCGCGCGGTTCTTCGGCGTGGCCGGCGCGCAGAACACCGCGCCGTAGATGCCGTGCCGTTCCAGCGCCTTGCGCAGGATCAAGGTATCGGGTTCGCTGCCCGCTTCCAGCGCGATGATCTGTTCCGTGCCGTCGCTGACGTTGTAGCCAAGGTCGGCCAGGCCCTGGCGCAGCAGCACGCTGTGGCGGCGCAGGGCGGCGCGGCGGCCATCGGCGGCGCGGATGAAGTCGAGCGCCGCGTCGAACCACGCCAGCTCGTGCTCCAGCAGGCAGGAACTGAAGATGGCGGGCCGCGAGGCGGACAGGAAGTAGCCCTTGAAGCGGGCCGAGCAGGTGATCAACCCGGCGCGGCCCGCGAAGGCCTTGGCCAGCGACGCCGTGCGGAAGTGCACCCGGTCGGCCAGGCCCAGCTCCACCACCAGCCCCGCGCCCTGCGGGCCGTGCGTGCCCAGCGAGTGCGACTCGTCGACGATGAGCATGCTGCCGCTGCGCTCGGCGATCTCCACCATCTGCAGCAGGGGCGCCACGCTGCCGTTGGTGCTGTACAGCGCATCGACGACGATGATGCCGGGGCCATGCTTGTCGAGCTGGCGCTGCAGGTGGGCGCCATCGTTGTGCAGGAAGGCCACGGGCACGGCCTGCGCCGACTGCACGCCCTCCCACAGCGAGGCATGCGCCTGCATGTCCAGGTAGACGGGGATGCCGGGGCCGGCCAGGCTTTGCAGCAAGCCCACGTTGGCGGCCCAGCCGGACTGCGCCAGCACGCAGGCCCCGCTGCCGAGAAAATCGGCGAACCGCTGTTCCAGGCGATGCTGGCGGCTGCCTTCCTGCAGGAACACGGACGACATCAGCATGGCGCCGCCGCCCTGCAGGACGCGGGCCTGGGCCGCCAGCAGGCCCGGCTCGCCGGCGATGTTCAGGTAATCATTACCAGCCAGCATGACTGCGCCGGCCGGCACGGCTTGCCATTCATGCAAGTGTTCGCCGCCGAGCAGCTTGTCGATGCGTTCGACGTAGTGCTCGTCCATGCGCGCGCGCACGAAGGCGGGCAGCTGCTGTTCGGCGGAGATGGCAGGCGATGGCAGGGGAAAAATGGCGTTCGGCATAAGGACTCCTGATTGGTTGCGGTGGGAACTACCGCGTCCAACATGCGCGAGCCATTCGGCAAGAGATTGATCCATCTCAACAGTTGTGGCGATATGCATCTTTTATGGGAGGAACACGCCGATCATGTTGCATTGATACGCCTCAACGAAGTGTCCCCCATCATGAAGCATGTGCAGTCCCCTTCCGACAAACGCTGGCAAGGCAGGCTGCTCCAGCCTTTCCTGCATTTCCACGATGCCATCGAACACATGCCCATCCGCCGCACCCAGGTGCGCGCGCTGGCCGTCATCGGCGCGCTGGGCATGCCCCTGTACTATGCGCTGTGGCAGCATGTCTTTCCGCAGGAATATGAATCGCCCTTGCTGCGCGCCGTGGCGGCGCTGCTGTTCCTGCCCGCGCTGTGGCCGGGACGCTTCAGCAATACCTGGTTCAGCGTGTACCTGCTGCTGGGGCTGACGTTCGAGCTGCCCTTTTTCTTCACGTATATGTTCCTGATGAACCACGCCTCGACCCTGTGGGTGCATTCGCTGCTGGTGGCCCTGATCGTGCTGTTCCATTTCGATACGCGCATCGCCATGCTGGCCTACCTGGGCGGCACCGTGCTGGCCTGCCTGGCCTTTGCCGTGCGCGGCGACCCGGCCTACCTGCTCAGCCGCGACGTCCTGCAGCAATTGCCCGTGCACTGGTTTACGATTGCCGTCCTGTCCGTCGTCAAGGTGGGCCGCCACGTGGGCGCGCAGGAAAAGCTGGCGGGCCTGGCCGCCGGCCTGGGCAGCGTGGCGCACGAATTGCGCACGCCCCTCGTCAGCGTCGAGGCGAACGTGCGCGGCCTGCAGCGCTGGCTGCAGCGGGGCCTGCCGCCCGGCGCGCCAGGCCAGCCGCCGGACGCGGCCAGCCAGGAAGCGCTGGCGCGCATCCAGTTCGAGGTGCGCCACATGCACCACATGATCGACCTGTTCCTGCTCAGCGCCACGGCCGTCAACCGCAAGCTCGAAGCGATCGAGAACGTGGCCATGCAGGACAGCGTCGCCGCCGTCCTGCGCCGCTATCCGTTCAGCAGCACGGCGCAGCGCGACCTCGTCAAGGTCGACGTGCGGGTCGACTTCACCTTCCACGGGCAGTCCGAGCTGTGCGCGGCGGTCCTGCTGAACCTGCTGCGCAATGCCCTCAAAGGCATCCAGCGGGCCGGCAAGGGCCGCGTGCGCATCATCATCGACGGCGCGCGGCCCGCGCCGCGCCTGCTGTTCATCGACACGGGCTGCGGCATCGCGGCCAGCCGCCTGCCGCTGATCTTCGACCGTTTCTATTCCTATCCGGCGCACAACGGCAGCGGCATCGGCCTGGCCCTGTGCCGGCAAATCCTGCAGGCGTGGCATGCGCGCATCCGCTGCGTGTCGCGCGAAGGCGCGTATGCCATTTTCGTGCTGGAGTTTCCGCCAGCCCCAGCCACGACCCGCTCCAGCCGTTTCCCATCCATCCACCGCGCGAGGTGACGCATGCAACTGCCCGTCTACACCCATCCGACCCTGACCGTGCTGATCGACGACAGCGATTCCTTCCTGAAAAGCCTCGCATTCCAGCTCGATCCCGCGCTGGCGCGCAAGACCTTCCACGACACGAGCACCGCCCTGCGCTGGCTGCAGCAGACGAACCAGCGGGAAGACATGCCCCTGCACGTGAATTTCGACCTGCAGAACCTGGCGCCCCACGATTACAACGTGGCCATCGACCTCGAACGCATCTGGCGCATCAGCGGCCAGGCGCAGCGCTTTGCCATACCGTCCGTGCTGGTGGTCGATTATTCGATGCCGCAGATGAACGGCCTGGAATTCTGCCAGGCCGTGCGCGACCTGCCGTGCAAGAAGATCCTGTTTACGGGGGCGGCCGATGAAAAGATGGCCGTCACGGCCTTCAACCGGGGCTTGATCGACCGCTATATCAAGAAGAGCGACGACGATGCGCTCGACATCCTGGAACAGGAAATCCATGCGCTGCAGCGTGAATTCTTCCTGCAGCAGTCGGACACCGTGCGCGACTTGCTATTGCTGCATGACTATAGTTTCCTGCAAGACGAAGCGCTGGCCGCCGTCGTGCACGAGCTGTGCCGGCTCCACGGCTTCGTCGAATTCTATATTTTCCCGAATCCCAGCGGCATCCTGTTTTTCACGCGCGACGGCCACGCCAGGCTGATGATCATCGAGACGGAACGCAGCCTGCACACGCAGTACGAGATGGCGCGCGACAGCGACGCGCCCGAGTCCTTGCTGCTGGCCCTGCTGGAAATGCGCGTGATCCCGTATTTTTCCGACGCCGACAGCGACGGCATGTATGCGGCCCACATCGGCGAAAACTGGTTCCGCTACTGCGCCGCGCCCACCATCTGCCTGGGCCGCGAAACGTATTTCTGGGCCCTGTTCGACGTGCCGCCACACCAGCTGGGCCAGCCGGTTATGTCCTACGCGCAATTCCTGCGCGCGGGGGCGGGCGACGGCGTCAGCGCGTAGGGAGCCATCAGCCTTCGCGCAGGGTTTGCAGCGGTGGATGTTTCAGCACGTTGCGCAAGCCCAGCCAGCCGCCGGCGATGGCGCACAGGGCGCCGGCCAGCAGGCCGAAGGCCCACACGCCGGGCGCGAAGCTCCAGGCGAACTTGAACTGGTACGTCGCCAGGGCCCAGCCCATGGCGGCCGCACCCGAGGCGGCCAGCAGGCCGGCCAGCGCGCCGACGAGGGAAAACTCGATCAGCTGCGCCTGCGCCAGCTGGCGCCGCGTGGCGCCCAGGGCGCGCAGCAGGCCCGCTTCGCGCGTGCGCTCGTCCTGCGAGCCCATCAGGGCCGCATACAGCACCAGCAAGCCCGACGCCAGGGTGAAGGCAAACAGGAATTCGACGGCCGTCACCACCTGGTCCAGCACGCCCTGGATCTGTTTCAATACGCCGCCCACGTCGACCACCGTCAGGTTCGGATACTCGCGCAGCAGGGCGTTGCCCAGGTCCGCCTGCGCTGGCGGCAGGTGGAAAGCCGTGATCCACGTCTGCGGCGTGTCCGCCATGGCGGCCGGGTTGATGATGACAAAGAAATTGACACGCATCGAGCCCCATTCCAGCTTGCGCAAGCTGGTGATGGCCGCCTCCACGGGCTGGCCGGCGATGTCGAAGCGCAGCTTGTCACCCAGCTTGAGTTTGAGCGTCCTGGCGATGCCCTCTTCCACCGATGCTTCCGCCGGCGCGCCGGGCTGGTCGCTGAACCACTTGCCGGCGACGAGCTTGTTTTCTTCCTGCATGGTCGCCATCGTCGACAGATTGAATTCACGGTCGGCCAGGCCCTTGGCGCGGTCGTCCTCGTACGTGCTTTCCGTGATGGGATTGCCGTTCACGGCCACGAGGCGCCCCCGTATCATCGGATACAGGGGCGCGTTGGCCACGCCCGCCTGCGCCAGGCGGGCGGCGATGGCGTCTTTCTGTTCCGGCAGGATATTGATCATGAAACGGTTCGGCGCGTCCGGCGGCGTGGCGTTGCGCCAGGCCACCATCAGGTCGCCCCGCACCACCGTCAGGAGCAGCAAGGCCATCAGGCCCAGGGCCAGCGACACCACCTGGATGACGGTGGCGCCCGGACGGCGCTGCAGGGACGTGACGGCGAAGCGCCAGCCCTGGTGCCGGAACAGGCCGCGCAAGGTCTTCAGCGAGCGGATGCCCAGCCAGCCGGCCAGGGCGAACAGGCCGAAGCCGCCCAGGAAGCCGGCCGCCGTCAGCAAGGCCAGCTTGACGTCGCCCGCCTGCCACAACAGCAGCACGACGAAGGCGGCGATGCCCAGGCCGTAGGTGGCCAGGGCCAGCGCCTGCGGCGGCTCCTGCTCGCGGCGGATCACGCGGTTATGGGGAACATTGCGCAACTGCAAAATCGGCGGCAGGGCAAAGCCCAGCAACAGCAGCATGCCGGTGGCCACGCCCTGCAGCGCGGGCAGCAGGGACACGGGCGGCAAGTCGCTCTGCACCAGCTTGCCCAGCAACTCCAGCAGCACCAGGTGGCCGCCGAAGCCCAGCATCACGCCCACCACGCTGCCCACCAGGCCGACCAATAAGAATTCGATCACATACATGGCCGTCACCTGGTTTTGCGTCAAGCCCAGGCAGCGCAGCATGGCGCAGGCATCGAGGTGGCGCAGCATGAAGCGGCGCGCCGCCATGGCCACGGCGACGGCCGCCAGCATGGCCGACAGCAGGCCGACGAGGGACAGGAAACGGTCGGCGCGGTCCAGGGTCGACTGCATCTGCGGACTGCCCGATTCCAGCGATTCGATGCGCACGCCCTTGATGGATTGCGCCTTGATCTGGCTTTCCAGCCAGGCTTGATATTGCGCAATCTCGCCGGCCCTGGCGGGCGGCGCCGACAGCAGCAGCCGGTACGACACGCGCGAGCCGTTCTGCACCAGCGCCGTGGCGGCCAGGTCGCCCAGGGGCAGCATCACCCTCGGGGCGAAATTGAGGAAGGAGGCGCCGCGGTCAGGTTCGGCCGCGATCAGTTGGGTCACGGTAAAGGCCTTGTCACCCAGGGTCAGGGTATCGCCCAGTTTCGCGTTCAGGCTGGAAAGGATGGCCGCATCGACCCACACGGTGCCCGGTGCCGGCACCTGCTCCGTCGGCTGGCCCACGGCGTCCTGCGCTTCGCTCAGCTTGGTGGTGATTTTCAGCTTGCCCCGCTGCGGGTAGCCGGGCGAGACGGCCTTGACGGAGGCCAGTTGCGAGATCGACTGCTCGCCCTCGCCCGCCTGCGCCATGCTGGGGAAGGTCACCGTGTCGGCCAGCATGAAGCCGCGCCTGGCGGCTTCCGCGCGCCAGGCCGGATTGACGGGCTGGTCGGCGCTGATGACGAGGTCGGCGCCCAGCAGCTGGTGCGCGTCGCGGTTCAGGCCCGCGCGCAGGCGGTCGACGAAGAAGCCCACGGCCGACAGGGCCGCCACGGCCACGATCAGCGCGACGAGCAGGAAACGCAGTTGCCCGGCGCGCCAGTCGCGGCCGGTCATTTTCAGGGAGAGGCGGAGCATGGGCGGCGGGTCTTTATGAAGGTTTACTGCGTGGCGCCGTGGGCGGCGGCGTGCTGCGCGAAATACGCGTCGACGGTGGCGAGGAAGGCGTCTTTCTGTGCCTGCGGCAGGAAGGCGGCGATGAAACCGTTGCGCGCCAGGCGCTGCGCGTGGGCCAGGCCCAGTGGCAGGGCATCGAAGATGGCGTCGAAATTGTCGTTCATGTAGCCGCCGAAATACGCGGGATCGTCCGAGTTCACCGTCACCAGCAGGCCCGCGTCGAGCAGTTGCACCAGGTTGTGGTCGTGCATCTGGTCGAACACGCGCAGCTTGGTGTTCGACAGCGGGCACACCGTCAGGGCGATCTGTTCGCGCGCCAGGCGGGCCGTCAGGTCCGCGTCTTCCAGGCAGCGCACGCCATGGTCGATGCGTTCGACTTTTAAATCATCGAGCGCCGTGCGGATGTAGGCCGGCGGGCCTTCCTCGCCCGCGTGGGCCACCAGGTGCAGGCCCAGCTCGCGGCAACGGGCGAATACGCGCGAGAATTTCTCGGGCGGGTTGCCCACTTCCGACGAATCGAGGCCGATGCCGATGAATTTGTCGCGGTGCGGCAAGGCGTCTTCCAGGGTCTCGAACGCCTCTTCCTCGCTCAGGTGGCGCAGGAAGCACAGGATCAGGGACGCGCTGACGGGGCTGTCCTGGCAGGCGCGGTGGATGCCGTTGATCACGTCGGCCATGGCCACGCCGCGCGCCGTGTGGGTTTGCGGGTCGAAGAAGATTTCCGTGTGCAAGACGTTATCGGCATCGGCGCGGCGCAGGTAGGCTTGCGTCATGTCATAGAAATCCTGCTCTTTCAAGAGCACGCTTGCGCCAGCGTAATAAATGTCGAGAAAAGACTGCAAATCCGTAAAAGCATAGGCGCTGCGCAAGTGTTCTACCGATTCATAGCCCAGTGGCACGCCATTGCGCTCGGCCAGTGCGAAAATCAGTTCCGGCTCCAGCGAGCCTTCAATATGGATATGCAGTTCGGCTTTCGGCATGCCGCGGACGATCGCGCGCAATTGGGGGTTCATCATGGGAGTTCCTTATAGGGTGTCGATAAATAATGCTGGCATGCAGGCGCCAGGCGCGCTGCAGGAGCCGCGCGGTGGCGGCGGCCATCAAACATGCAGGCATCTTAGCGCAAGATGGCGCGCCGCACCGGCGCGGGGCCGGCGGCAGCGGCATGGCGAGGGGGCAGCGGCCGGCGGCGGCGCGGCCCCGGCACACGCTGGCGAATTGTCGTATGATGATTCAAGAGGCAGAAAAAAGTTCATTGAAAACGCTGGAAAATTTGATGATTTATCCAATCAAATCAACAATTTACACACAAGTATTAAGGATATTACGACATATCTTTTGACTTCCTGATCCTTTAGAGCAATAATTAATTTCATGGGGTAAAGGTAGGTGCATCAAGCGCTATCGTCATCAACAAAAAGGCCGGCTGGCCACGTCAGCACACGGCATCAAGCGCCAGTTTTTTGGTCCGGGCAATCCGGACTCGCAAAGACAGCCGGGCTTGAAACAACAATAAAAATCGATACGGGGTACAGGAAAAGTTCAAGCGGCAAGCCCAGGCGAGTGCCAGGCGGGCGGCCATGGTGACTGGCAGTTCAGGTTTACATTAAAGGACATTGACATGACCATTTTTGATAACTACGCAGCACGCTACGAGCGCACCCGGGAAGAGGAAATGTCGCTCACCGAATACCTGGCCCTGTGCAAGAAGGACAAGCTGACCTATGCCAGCGCGCCCGAACGCATGCTGGCCGCCATCGGCGAGCCGCAGCTGGTCGACACGCGCAACGACACGCGCCTGTCGCGCATCTTCGCCAACAAGATCATCAAGATCTATCCCGCCTTCCGCGAGTTCTACGGCACCGAGGAAGTCATCGAGCAGGTCGTCTCCTACTTCCGCCACGCGGCGCAAGGCCTGGAAGAGCGCAAGCAGATCCTGTACCTGCTGGGGCCTGTCGGCGGCGGCAAGTCGTCCATCGCGGAAAAGCTCAAGTCGCTGATGGAACACGTGCCCTTCTATTGCCTGAAAGGCTCGCCCGTCAACGAATCGCCGCTGGGCCTGTTCAACGAGGAAGAGGACGGCACCATCCTGGAAGAGGATTACGGCATCCCGCGCCGCTACCTGCGCAACATCCCCAGCCCCTGGGCCGTCAAGCGCCTGCATGAATACAATGGCGACATCAACCAGTTCCGCGTCGTCAAGCGCTATCCATCCGTGCTGAAACAGATCGCCATCTCGAAGACGGAGCCGGGCGACGAAAACAACCAGGATATCTCGTCCCTGGTGGGCAAGGTCGACATCCGCAAGCTGGAAGACTACGCGCAGGACGATCCGGACGCCTACAGCTATTCGGGCGGCCTGTGCCTGGCCAACCAGGGCCTGATGGAATTCGTGGAAATGTTCAAGGCGCCCATCAAGGTGCTGCACCCCTTGCTGACGGCCACGCAGGAAGGCAACTACAAGGGCACGGAAGGTTTCGGCGCCATCCCCTTCGACGGCATCATCCTGGCCCACTCGAACGAGTCGGAATGGAAGACCTTTAAAAACAACCGCAACAACGAGGCGTTTCTTGACCGTATCTATATAGTCAAGGTGCCGTACTGCCTGCGCGTGTCAGATGAAATCAAGATCTACGACAAGCTGGTGGCCAATTCCTCGCTGGTGAAAGCCCCGTGCGCGCCCGGCACCCTGCGCATGATGGCGCAGTTCGCCATCCTGTCGCGCCTGAAGGATCCGGAAAATTCCAGCATCTTTTCGAAGATGCTCGTCTACGATGGCGAAAACCTCAAGGATACGGACCCGAAAGCCAAGTCCATGCACGAATACGTCGATTACGCGGGCGTGGACGAGGGCATGAACGGGCTGTCGACGCGCTTTGCCTTCAAGATCCTGTCAAAGGTGTTCAACTTTGACAATTCCGAAGTGGCCGCCAATCCCGTGCATCTATTATATGTACTGGAACAGCAGGTCGAGCGCGAGCAGTTCGCGCCGGAACTGGAGCAGCGCTACTTCTCCTATATTAAAGAGCACCTGGCGCAGCGCTACGTGGAATTCATCGGCAAGGAAATCCAGACGGCCTACCTGGAAAGCTATTCCGAATACGGACAGAACATCTTCGACCGCTATGTGACGTTTGCCGATTTCTGGATACAGGACCAGGAATACCGCGATCCGGACACGGGCGAGAGTTTCGACCGCGAATCGCTGAACAATGAGCTGGAAAAGATCGAAAAGCCGGCGGGCATTTCCAATCCGAAGGATTTCCGCAATGAAATCGTGAACTTCGGGCTGCGCGCGCGGGCGTCGAACGGCGGCAAGAATCCCGCCTGGACCAGTTATGAAAAGTTCCGCACCGTGATCGAGAAGAAAATGTTCTCGAATACGGAGGAATTGCTGCCCGTGATTTCCTTCAATGCCAAGGCCAGCGCCGACGATGCCAACAAGCACGCCGACTTCGTGGCCCGCATGGTGGAAAAAGGCTACACGGCCAAGCAGGTACGCCTGTTATGCGAATGGTACTTGCGCGTGCGCAAGTCATCCTAGCGCGGACAGCGGGGGCGCGCTCCCGCCCGGAAGCTGGCGGGGCGCGCAAGACGAGAAGCAAGGAGGCACCCTTTGACATATCTCATCGACAGGCGCTTGCAAAGCAAGAACAAATCCGCCGTCAACCGCGAGCGTTTCCTGCGGCGTTACAAGGGCCAGATCAAGGATGCCGTGGGGCGCGCCATCAAGGGGCGCTCGATCACGGACGTTGAAAACGGCGAGAAAGTCAGCATCCCCGTCAAGGACGTGGGCGAGCCGTCGTTTGGCCACGCGCATGGCGGCGTGTGGGAAGTGGTCAATCCCGGCAACAAGGAATACCTGAAAGGCGACCAGATCGCGCGGCCGAAAGGCGGCGCCGGCAGCGGACGGGGCAAGGCGGGCAATAGCGACGAGACGACGGAAGACGACTTCATCTTCGAATTGTCGCGCGAAGAATTCATGAACTATTTCTTCGAGGACCTGGAATTGCCGCACATGGTGAAGACCCAGCTGACGGCCACCACGGAATTCAAGAACCAGCGCGCCGGCTACAATATGTCGGGCACGCCATCGAACATCCACGTGCTGCGCTCCCTGCGCGGCGCGCTGGGACGGCGCATCGCCGTCGGCGCCGGCGCCCGCAAGCAGCTGGCGCAGGCCGAGGAAGACCTGGCCGCGCTGCTGCACGAAGGCGTGCCCGACAGCGACCCGCTGGTCGTCGAACTGCGCCGCCTGATCCACCACCTGCACACGCGCCTGCTGGCCATCCCCTTCATCGACCCGTTCGACTTGCGCTACAGCAACCGCATCAAGGTGCCCAAGCCCATGACGCAGGCCGTGATGTTCTGCATCATGGACGTCTCCGGTTCCATGGACGAATCGCGCAAGGACACGGCCAAGCGCTTCTTCATCCTCTTATATCTGTTCCTCAAGCGCGCCTACGACAAGATCGAGGTGGTCTTCATCCGCCACCACACGGCGGCGGCGGAAGTGGACGAGCACGAATTCTTCAACTCGCGCGAGTCGGGCGGCACCGTCGTGTCATCCGCCTTGCACTTGCTCAACAGCATCATCGACGAGCGCTATGGCGCCGGCCAGTGGAACAGCTACGTGGCGCAGGCCTCCGACGGCGACAACTGGGACAACGATTCCGTGCTGTGCCGCCAGCTCTTGATCAATACCATCATGCCCAAGGTGCAGTACTACACCTACGTCGAGATCACCGACGGCCCGCAGCAAAACCTGTGGGAGCAATATGCGGGCGTGCTCGACCATCACGCCCATTTCGCCATGCAAAAGATCGTCACGCCGGCCGATATCTATCCGGTCTTCCGCGAACTGTTCAAGAAACAGGTGAAATGATGAGTGCAGCCTTTGACCGCGCCAGCAGCACCCCGGGCGAGCCGTTCGTGCGCCTGCGCCACCCGAACGCGCTGCCCGAGCAGTCGGAATGGACGTTCGAGCTGATCGAGCAAATCCACGAGGAAATCCGCCGCGTGGCGAAACAGTTCGGCCTCGACACCTATCCGAACCAGCTGGAAATCATCACGGCCGAGCAGATGATGGATGCCTACACCTCCGTCGGCATGCCCGTCTCGTACAACCATTGGTCGTTTGGCAAGCATTTTTTATCCACCGAGAAAAGCTACAAGCGGGGCCAGATGGGCCTGGCCTACGAGATCGTCATCAACTCGAATCCGTGCATTGCCTATTTAATGGAGGAAAACAGCCTGACCATGCAGTCGCTGGTCATCGCGCATGCGGCGTATGGCCACAACTCCTTCTTCAAGGGCAACTACCTGTTCCGCGCCTGGACGGATGCGGACGCCATCATCGACTACATGGTGTTTGCCAAGAACTACATCAGCGAATGCGAGCAGCGCCATGGCGTCGATGCCGTGGAATTGCTGCTCGACTCGTGCCACGCCATCCAGAACTATGGCGTGGACCGCTACAAGCGCCCGGCGAAACTGTCGATGGCAAAGGAATATGCGCGCCAGAAAGAGCGCGAAGAGTATGTGCAGTCGCAGATCAACCAGCTGTGGCGCACCCTGCCCCGGCGCGAGGACGACGAGGAAGAGGAAGACCAGCGCAAGGCCGTGCCCCGCTTCCCGCCCGAACCGGAGGAAAACCTGCTGTACTTCATCGAGAAGTACGCGCCCCTGCTGGAACCGTGGCAGCGCGAGATGGTACGCATCGTGCGCAAGATTTCCCAGTATTTCTATCCGCAGCGGCAAACCCAGGTCATGAACGAGGGCTGGGCCACCTTCTGGCACTACACGATACTGAACCAGCTGTATGACGAAGGCGTCGTGGGCGACGGCTTCATGATGGAATTCCTGAAAAGCCATACCAACGTGGTCTACCAGCCGCCCATCGACAGCCCCTATTACAGCGGCATCAATCCGTATGCGCTGGGCTTTGCCATGATGAGCGACATCCGCCGCATCTGCGAGCACCCGACGGACGAGGACCGCGCCTGGTTTCCCGACATGGCCGGCAGCGACTGGCGCAAGAGCCTGGACTTTGCCATGCGCAATTTCAAAGATGAAAGTTTCATCGCCCAGTACCTGTCGCCGCGCCTGATCCGCGAATTCCACTTCTTTGCCGTGCTCGACGACGACAAGAATGAAAAACTGGCCATTTCCGCCATCCACGACGATGCCGGCTACCGCTACGTGCGCCAGCAGCTGGCGGAACAGTACAACCTGGGCAACCGCGAGCCGAACATCCAGGTCTGGTCCGTCAACACGCGCGACGACCGCGCCCTGACCCTGCGCCACACGCAATTCCAGCGCCGCCCGCTGAACCAGCAGGCGGCGGAAGTGCTCAAGCACGTGGCGCGGCTGTGGGGCTTCGACGTGCATCTCGACACGGTCGATCCCCAGGGCGCCGTGCTGGGCACCTTGAATTGCCGGCGCGAAAAACGCAACCGTCGCGACGACCCGGCAACGCGCCCATGAAGTGATTTTTTGGCAATAATTTTAGCAAGAATATAAGCGCACCCTATGCCCACATAGGAATTCAGTATGGCCAGGCGGCCTCGGAAGCGGTTCCGGGGCCGCTTTTTTTGACCTGCGCAAAGTGCTTTCCGCACCTGTTTGGTGCGCCTGCAAGGCTAAGTGGTCTGGTTCTATGGCAAAATATTTCCAAAGAGAAATATTTTTCTCCAAATTTAGCTGTTTCCATATTGGATATCACGAAATATAATTCCGCCATATCGACACATCGAAGAACTTAGCAGTGGTAGCCCAAAACGGCTGTAAAAAACCGATAAGACCGCCTTTTTTTATGTCCGAAAGCGTGCAAAGATGGCATAAGCAAGTACGTTTTCAGGGCGCAAAAGCGCCAAAAATTTAACCGGTTTTAGGCGTTAAAAATCTGTGTAAAATAAAGAATTCGTATGTATAATTCGGCGACGTCCCGGATACGGCTGGAGCTTTGTGTCGTCATTTTGGGGTTCAGTTGCAAGACAAGAGATGGTATTTGGAGAAAGCAGGCATGAATTTTTCGAACGAGAAAAGTCCCAAGAACTACACAGGCATCACTATCGTTGTCCTGCTGCACGTTCTCGCGGCTTACGGGATCGTGACGGGCTTGGGCAAGCGGTTGGTCACCAAAATGATGGAACCGGTTGAAACCAAGATTATCGAGGAAGTCAAACCGCCTCCACCGAAGGATCTTCCACCGCCACCACCGCCGCCAGAAATGAAGGCACCACCGCCGCCATTCATTCCGCCAGTCGAGGTGAACGTGCAGCAGCCGCCACCACAACAGAACGTGATTGCAAATACGACTGCTGTGAAGCCAGCCACGAATGTATTGGCACCGCCAGCACCGCCTGCACAGCCTGCGCCAACTCCTGGACCAGCCAAATCGGTGCGTACACCGGCCGTGGTTGACTTCAGCGTCTGCGAAAAACCGCAGTATCCAAAGTCGTCGCAGCGCAATGAGGAAACCGGTGTCGTGACGCTGTCGTTCCTGATCGGCGTGGACGGCAAGGTCGCTGATTCGAAGATCGTGAAGTCCAGCGGCTTCAGAGACCTGGACAGAGCTGCGGTACAAGGCATCAGCCGCTGCACATTTAAGCCGGCAACAGTCGACGGCAAGCCGGAACAAGGCTGGCAGCAAATGCAATACGTTTGGTCGCTGGATTAAAACCCGAGGCAGTTATCCCCTGTCTCACACTATGATTTCGTTGTCATTACGTTCAGCGATCTGTTATTTTTAATTTTGGAGGAAGCATGTTTAAGAATACCCGTTTGTCCGCATTTTTTGCCGCGGTTCTGTTGTCCGTCACCGCTACTACCGCCCTGGTAGCAGCACCAGCATTCGCTGACGCGCCAGCATCGGCAGCCGCTTCGGCTCCTGCGGCAGACGCTGCTCCAGCAGCACCAGCTGCCGACGCCGCCGCCGCTCCAGCAGCAGACGCCGCCGCTCCAGCCGCCGATGCCGCCGCTCCAGCCAAAACCGAAGAAGTCCACAACCCGTTCGGCCTGTCCGCAGTATGGGACGGCGGTTTCGTGCCACGCGCTACCCTGATCATCATGGTCATCATGTCGATCGGTACCTGGTACATCATCATCACCAAGCTGATCGATCAAATGAAGATCTTCAAGCAAGCTAAAGAAGCTGCTGCCAAATTCTGGAAAGCACCTTCGATCGCTGCTGGTTCGGCAACCCTGGAAGAAGGTTCGCCATTCCGCTTCATCGCTGAATCGGGCACCAAGGCAACCGCACACCATGACGGCGCCCTGCTGGAACAAATCGACCTGTCGACCTGGGTGACGATGTCGATCCAGCGCGCTTCGGACAAAGTCCAATCGCGTCTGCAAGATGGCCTGTCGTTCCTGGCAACCGTTGGTTCGACCGCACCGTTTATCGGTCTGTTCGGTACCGTTTGGGGTATTTACAACGCACTGACCGCTATCGGCATGACCGGTAACGCTTCGATCGACAAAGTGGCTGGTCCAGTTGGTGAAGCACTGATCATGACGGCTTTCGGTCTGCTGGTCGCTGTTCCTGCCGTTCTGGGTTACAACTGGCTGGTACGTCGTAACAAAACCGCAATGGAAGACATCCGCTCGTTCAGCGCCGACGTTCACTCGGTCCTGGTTTCCGGCGTAATGTCCACCAGCGAAGCTGGCCGTGCTGCCGGCGCTAAAAAGATCGGATAAGAATCATGTCGATGTCCGTCGGCTCCGACAGCGGAGAACAAGATCAGGTAATGTCAGAAATCAACACGACGCCGCTTGTCGACATCATGTTGGTTTTGCTGATCATTTTCTTGATCACGAGTCCGGTTGTCCTTAAGCTGCAGAAAATCGATCTGCCGATTGAGGCCAATCAAGCCCTGCAAACCAAGCCAGAGAACGTTAACATCGTTGTTAACAAGGACGGCGAGATTTACCTGGGCCAGACCAGACTGAAAGACACGAACGAACTGTTCGATTATCTTAAAGTTGAAGCAGTGAAAGTACCGCAGCCGGAAGTACACGTTCGTGGCGACCAAGAAACACGCTACGAATCGATCGGCCGGGTTATTTACACGACCCAACGTGCCGGGATCCAGAAGGTCGGCTTCATCACCGAACCACCTGACAAGGGCTGATAGCGGCTGACAGTGACGCCCCGGCAAGACGAGGGGCGTCACTGGCGGAAGCTGACCGGGCGGCAGTAGCGCCCGGTGCTTCGTTGGACTTCTTAAAGGAAACACTATGAGTATGAATGTCGGTTCGGGAAGCGCAGCAGGCGCGGATCCGGAACCAATGATGGAACTGAATATGACGCCCCTCATCGACGTGATGCTGGTGCTGATTATCATGTTGATCATCACGATTCCTAAGCAAAACCACTCGGTGAACTTGAACATGCCGGTCGGCACCCCGCCGCCACCGACAACCGAACCAGTGGTCGTCACGATCGATGTCGATTTTGACGGCACCATCTTGTGGGACAATCAGGTCGTTCCTGACCGTGCCTCGCTGGAAGCCAAGCTGAGCAACATCGCTGCGCAAGCAGATCAGCCGGAAGTGCATTTGCGTCCGAACAAGCTGGTGGAATATAAAGTCGTCGCCGGTGTGATGGCGTCGGCACAGCGTCTGGGCGTGACCAAAATCGGTCTGGTCGGCAACGAGCAATTCCAGTAAGCTGTTGCATCAGGTTCTCTTTACATCCGAATAGGCAGGACTTCCTGCCTATTCGCTTTTTACTGAAAGACTTTCTCATGTCCAAGTTTCGTCTCGCTCATCTCGGCCTCGTCATGGCCGCTATCGGTTTTACCGCAGCAACTCCCGTAATCGGCCTGGGCTCGCTGGCATATGCCGCGGACACCGTGCGTGCCGAAGTGGGCAAGCCACTGCAAGAAGCGCAAAAACTCGCTAGCAGCGGCAAAAACAAGGAAGCGCTGGCCAAGCTGCGCGAAGCTGACAGCGTCGGCGGCAAGACCGCCTTTGAAAGCTACCAGATCGAGCGCGTGCGCGCCTCGGCCGCCGCCGCAGCCGGCGATAACCCGACCGCCATCAAGGCCTTCGAAGCCGTCATCAATTCCGGCCGCCTGAGCGCCGCCGAAGCCCCCAAATTCACGCAAGCCCTGGCCGGCATGTACTACCGCGCCAAGGACTGGCCTAACGCCATCACCTGGATCAACCGCTCGCTGAAAGACCGCGAAGATCCACAGATGCGCGAACTGCTGATCCAGACCTACTACGTCAGTGGCAACTACGCGGCGGCAGCGAAAGAACTGCAATCGCGCGGCGGCAACTCGGAAGGCAGCCTGCAGATGCTGGCCAACATCCAGCTGAAGCAGAATGACAAGGCCGGCTATGTCGCCACCCTGGAAAAACTGGCGGCAAACTATCCCAAGACCAGCTACTGGGCTGACCTGCTGAACCGCGTCTCGGGCAAGCCTGGCTTCTCGCAGCGCCTGGGCCTGGACGTGCAGCGCCTGCGCCTGGCCAACGGCCTGTTCACCAAACCGTCGGAATACATGGAAATCAGCCAGCTGGCATTGCAAGCAGGCAACCCAGGCGAAGCACTGAAGATCATCGACCAGGGTTACAAGAAAGGCATCCTGGGCGTGGGCGCCGATGCAGCCCGCCATCAGCGCCTGAAAGACCTGGCCCTGAAGACGCAAGCTGACCTGAAAGCCAGCGCCGCCAAGTCGGAAGCCGACTACGTCAAGAGCAAGGATGCCGACAGCTTGAGCAAGCTGGGCTTCGCCCTCGTCCACGACGGCCAGACCGACAAGGGCCTGGACCTGATGAACCAGGCCGTGAAGATGGGCACCGCCAAGTACCAGGAAGAAGCGCAGTTGCACCTGGGTATCGCTTACGGCGTGGCTGGCAAGAAAGCCAATGCCCAGAGCGCCCTGAAAGCCGTCAAAGGCACGGATGGCGCGGCTGACCTGGCCCGCTACTGGTCCCTGATGCTGAAGTAATCAGACCTCGCACCCAAGCTGCTGCGCCAGGGCTGGGTTCGACGCCGGACCACCTTGCATGCGTGGTTCGTCCAAAAGCGCTGCCCGCCCCGTGCTGGCAGCGCTTTTTGTCCGTTTCAGGGGGGAAATTACCGCTCTGGCCGCCCTTGCGGCTGTGCATCCCTGAAACAGTCCGTATAATCCCCCATTTGGCACAGTTTTTCATCAGATTCCTATGAAGGTATTCCGCGGACTTCCCAATGCCCAGGCACGAGCGCCCTGCGCTCTGACCATCGGCAATTTTGACGGTGTCCACATCGGCCATCAAGCCTTGCTGGCGCGCGTGCGCGAAGCAGCAACCGAACTCGGCATCGAGGCGGCCGTCATGACGTTCGAACCGCATCCGCGCGAATTCTTCGCGCAGCGCGCGGGCGACCTGTCGAAAGCCCCGCAACGCATCGCCAACCTGCGCGACAAGCTGCAGTCGCTGGACGACGCCGGCATCGACCGCGTCGTCGTCGAGCATTTCAGCGCCCAGTTCGCCGCCTTGACGCCGCAGGAATTCACGGAAAAAGTCCTCGTCGACGGCTTGCACGTGAAGTGGCTGATGGTCGGCGACGACTTCTGCTACGGCGCCCGGCGCGCCGGCGACGTGGCCATGCTGCAGGAAGCGGGCCGCCAGTACGGTTTTCATGTCGAAACGTTACCGACCGTGATGAACGGCAGCACGCGCATTTCCTCGTCGGCCGTGCGCCTGGCGCTGGCGGCCGGCGATTTCCCGCTGGCCACGCAGCTGCTGGGCCACCCGTACGCCATTTCCGGCCATGTGATCCACGGCCAGAAGCTGGGCCGCACGCTGGGCTTCCCCACCTTGAACCTGCGCGTGGCGCACCGCCCTGCCCTGTCCGGTATCTTCATCGTGCAAGTGCACGGCCTGGGACCGCTGCCGCTGCCGGCCGTGGCCAGCCTGGGCGTGCGCCCCACCGTCGACGACAGCGGCCGCGTCTTGCTGGAAGTGCATCTGTTTGATTTCAATCAATCCTGCTACGGCAAGCTGGTGCGCGTGGAATTCCTTCAAAAACTGCGCGACGAAGAAAAGTACGACGACTTGCCCACCCTGACGGCCGCCATCGAGCGCGACTCGAACCAGGCGCGCGCCTATTTTCAACAGCGCAGCGGCGCCGTCACCGCCACCGACCGAATTTGATCCTGGCCAACTCCGCCGCCTGGCGGCGCCCGCGCCGCCACACACCCGCAGCACAACATATTCAATACCAGTAAAGAAAACTATGTCCGATCAAAACAAGCCAGCCACGCCCAAGCAGAACAAGAAGCCTGAAAGCAAATACCCGGTCAACATGACGGAAACCCCATTCCCGATGCGCGGCGACATGGCCAAGCGCGAGCCGCAATGGGTGCAGCAATGGCAAGACAAGAAAATCTACGAGCGCGTGCGCAAGGCTGCGGCCGGCCGGCCGAAATTCATCCTGCATGACGGCCCGCCGTACGCGAACGGCGACATCCACCTGGGCCACGCCGTCAACAAGATCCTGAAGGACATGGTTGTCAAATCGCGCTCGCTGGCCGGTTTCGACGCGCCCTACGTGCCGGGCTGGGATTGCCACGGCATGCCGATCGAGATCCAGATCGAAAAACTGCACGGCAAGAACCTGCCGACGGCCGAAGTGCTGGAAAAGGCCCGCGCCTACGCCAACGTGCAGGTCGAGCGCCAGAAGAAGGATTTCATCCGTCTGGGCGTGCTGGGCGAGTGGGACAACCCCTACCTGACCATGGCGCACGGCAATGAAGCGGACGAATTGCGCGCGCTGGGCAAGCTGCTGGAAAAAGGCTATGTGTACCGCGGCCTGAAGCCCGTGAACTGGTGCTTCGACTGCCAGTCGGCGCTGGCCGAGGCGGAAGTGGAATACGCGGAAAAGCGCGATCCCGCCATCGACGTCGGCTTCAAGTTCGCCGAGCCGGAAAAACTGGCGGCCGCCTTCGGCCTGCCGTCCCTGCCGACGGAGAACGGCTTCATCGTCATCTGGACCACCACGCCGTGGACCATCCCGTCGAACCAGGCGCTGAACGTACACCCGGAAGTGAAATACGCGCTGGTGAAGGCCGAGCGCGATGGCCAGCCATTGCTGCTGATCCTGGCGCAAGACCTGGTCGTGGCCAGCCTGGCGCGCTTCAAGCTCGACGGCACGACGATCGCCACCTGCGACGGCGCGGCCCTGGCAGGCATCAGCTTCCGCCACCCGCTGCACGCAGCCGACGCGTTCTACAACCGTCTGTCGCCCTTGTACCTGGCCGAATACGTGACCACGGAAAGCGGCACGGGCGTCGTGCACTCGGCGCCTGCGTACGGCCTGGACGACTTCATCTCGTGCAAGGCGCACGGCATGAAGGACGACGACATCATCAAGCCGGTGATGGGCGACGGCAAATTCGCCTCGACCCTGCCCCTGTTCGGCGGCATGACCATCTGGGAAGCATCGAAACCGATCTGCAATGCCCTGCGCGAAGCCGGAGCCTTGTTCGAAGTCAAGATGTTCGACCACAGCTACATGCACTGCTGGCGCCACAAGACGCCGATCATCTACCGCGCCACGTCGCAGTGGTTCGCCGGCATGGACGTGACGCCGAAGGACGGCGGCGCGACCCTGCGCGAGACGGCCTTGCAAGGCATCGCCGACACCGAGTTCTTCCCGGACTGGGGCCAGGCGCGCCTGCACGGCATGATCGCCAACCGTCCCGACTGGACCCTGTCGCGCCAGCGCCAGTGGGGCGTGCCGATGGCCTTCATCGTGCACAAGGAAACGGGCGACCTGCATCCGCGCACGCCGGAACTGCTGGAACAGGTGGCCAAGCTGATCGAAAAGGATGGCATCGAGGCATGGCAGTCGCTGGACCTGGCTGACCTCATCGGCGATGAAGCGGCCATCTACGCCAAGAACAAGGACACGCTGGACGTGTGGTTCGATTCCGGCGCCACGCACCAGACGGTGCTGGGCGGCCCGCAGGCGCACGGTTCGCACTCGACGCAGCTGCAGTTCCCCGCCGACCTGTACCTGGAAGGCTCGGACCAGCATCGCGGCTGGTTCCACTCGTCGCTGCTCGTGTCGTCCATGCTGAACGGCCGTCCGCCGTACAAGGCCCTGCTGACGCACGGCTTCACGGTCGATGGCGAAGGCAAGAAGATGTCCAAGTCGCTGGGCAACACCCTGGCGCCGCAAAAGATCTCCGACACCCTGGGCGCCGACATCCTGCGCCTGTGGATCGCCTCGACCGACTACACGGGCGAGCTGTCGATTTCCGACGAAATCCTGAAACGCGTGACGGAATCGTATCGCCGCATCCGCAATACCCTGCGCTTCCTGCTGGCCAACACCTCGGACTTCAACCCGGCCACGGACGCCGTGCCGGTGGCGGAAATGTTCGAAATCGACCGCTATGCGATCGCCAACATGGCGTCGCTGCAGCAGCAGATCGAGAACAACTACGCGCGCTACGAGTTCCACCCGGTCGTGTCGAAGCTGCAGACGTACTGCTCGGAAGACCTGGGCGGCTTCTACCTGGATATCCTGAAGGACCGCCTGTACACGACGGGCCTGACGTCCCACGCGCGCCGCTCGGCGCAGACGGCCCTGTGGCACATCACGCAAAGCCTGCTGCGCCTGATGGCCCCGGCCCTGTCGTTCACGGCCGAGGAGGCGTGGGCCGTCTTCGCCGGACCGCAAGCGTATGCCGCCAGCGATGAAACCATCTTCACGCAAACCTGGTGGCAGCTGCCGGAAGTGTCGGACGCCGCCGACCTGCTGGAGAAGTACACGGCCCTGCGCGCCGTGCGCGCAGACGTGACGAAGCAGCTGGAAGACTTGCGCACCTCGGGCGCCATCGGCTCCTCGCTGCAGGCGGAGCTGACGATCAAGGCCGCGCCGATGAAGTACAAGCTGTTGAACACCCTGGGCGACGACCTGAAGTTCGTCTTCATCACCTCGCAGGCCAGCGTTGTCGAAGTGGCAGAGGAAGCGGCCGAGGAAGTGCTCGTGGCCGCGTCGGCGGCGCCGAAGTGCGAGCGCTGCTGGCACTACCGCAGCGACGTGGGCACGGACGCGGCGCATGCCACCCTGTGCGGCCGCTGCGTCAGCAACCTGTTTGGAAAAGGCGAATCGCGCCGTTTCGCTTAAAGCAGCAAGCCGGGGCAGGATGACTCCCGCCCCGCTCCCACCGCCGCTGCCTGCAAGGGCAGCGGCGGCTTTATCTTCCCTGGAAAAATATGGCCACTAAAAACCGTTTTTCATCGAAATCGTCCTCGTCATCGTCCCTGGTTCCCTGGCTGGGCGTTGCAGCCATCGTCATCCTGTTCGACCAGATCACCAAGATCACGATACTGAAAACCTTCAGCTATGCCCAGGAAAAGGTCATTACCTCGTACTTCAACCTGGTACTGGCGTATAACAAGGGCGCCGCCTTCAGCTTCCTGTCCGACCAGGGCGGCTGGCAGCGCTATTTCTTCACCGGCATCGCCCTGGCGGCCGCCGTCTACATCATCTACCTGCTGAAAAAGCACGCCGGCCAGCGCATGTTCTGCTGGGCCCTGGCGCTGATACTCGGCGGCGCATTGGGCAATGCCATCGACCGCCTGGTGTATGGCCACGTCGTCGATTTCCTCGATTTCCACTGGAAGAGCTGGGGCCATTTCCCCGCTTTCAATATCGCCGACAGCGCCATCTGCATCGGCGCGGCCCTGTTCATCATCGATGAACTGCGCCGTGTAAACAAATAAACAAGCGGGAGAACGGCATGGAATTGTCCGGCAAACAAATCGTCCTGGGACTTTCGGGCGGCGTCGCCTGCTACAAGGCGGCGGAACTGTGCCGCGCGCTGACCCGCGCGGGCGCCACGGTACAAGTGGTCATGACGGAGGCGGCCAGCCACTTCATCACGGCCGTGACGATGCAGGCCCTGTCGGGCCACCCCGTGCACACGAGCCAGTGGGATGCGCGCATCGCCAACAACATGGCGCATATCGACCTGACGCGCCACGCGGACGCCATCCTCATCGCGCCGTGTTCGGCCGACTTCATGCGCAAGCTGGCGCACGGCGTGTGCGACGACCTGCTGTCGACCCTGTGCCTGGCCCGTCCGGCCCACCTGCCCCTGCTGGTGGCGCCGGCCATGAACGTGGAGATGTGGCAGAACCCTGCCACGCAGCGCAATGTGCAGCAGCTGCGCGACGACGGCATCGCCATCTTCGGCCCCGCCGCCGGCGAGCAGGCGTGCGGCGAGGTGGGCCTGGGCCGCATGCTGGAACCGGAACAGCTGCTGACGGAGCTGGTCGCCGCCTTCCAGCCCAAGGTCCTGGTGGGCAAGCGCGTGCTCGTCACTGCCGGCCCCACGTTCGAAGCCATCGACCCGGTGCGCGGCATCACCAATCTGTCCTCGGGCAAGATGGGTTATGCGGTGGCCCGGGCGGCGCGCGAGGCGGGCGCCGAGGTGCTGCTCATTTCCGGCCCCACGGCCCTGGACGCGCCATTCGGCGTGCGCCGCATCAATGTGCAAAGCGCGCAGCAGATGCATGATGCGGTACTGGCCCACGTCGACGACCAGCATGTCTTCGTCGCCGTCGCCGCCGTGGCCGACTGGCGGGTCGTCAACGCCAGCGAGCAGAAAATGAAAAAGCAGGCCGACGGCTCCGTGCCCGAGCTGGTCTTCGCGCAAAATCCCGACATCCTCGCCACCGTGGCGGCGCGCACCAACCTGGCCGGCTACCCGTATTGCGTGGGTTTTGCCGCAGAATCGGAAAACCTGGTGGAATTCGGCTCCGTCAAGCGCGAAAAGAAGGGTATTCCTTTGCTGGTTGGCAATATCGGCCAAAACACCTTTGGCCAGGACGACAACACCATCATCCTCTTCGACGAAGAGGGCCATACCGTGCTGCCGCGCGCCTCGAAACTGAACCTGGCGCGCCAGCTGATTTCGGAAATCTCCAAGCGGCTGGCAAAAAACTCGCTGCTCAAATAATCACTTTTTAAACGACTTAGCTTCAATGAAAAATATCGACATCAAGATCCTCGACGCCCGCATGCAAGAACTGCTGCCGGCCTACGCCACCCCGGGCAGCGCGGGCCTGGACCTGCGCGCCTGCATCGATGCGCCCATCACCATCGAAGCCGGCCAGACCGTGCTCATTCCCACCGGCCTGGCCATCCACATCGGCGACCCCTCGTATGCGGCCATGATCCTGCCGCGCAGCGGCATGGGCCACAAGAACGGCATCGTTCTGGGGAATCTGGTAGGCTTGATCGACTCCGATTACCAGGGCCAGCTGATGGTATCGACCTGGAACCGGGGCCAGAGCGCTTTCACGCTCGCCCCCATGGAGCGCCTGGCGCAGCTGATTATCGTGCCGGTGCTGCAAGTGGGCTTTAACGTCGTCGAGGAATTCGGCGACAGCGAACGCGGTGTTGGCGGTTTCGGCAGCACCGGCAAACATTAAGGATCGTCTTATGCCAGGTTTCCGCCACATCGCCCCAGCCAAAACTTCGCTGCGCCATCTGGCATCGCCACTGCTGGTGGCTTGCGTTGCCCTGCTATCTGCCTGCACCACGCCGACGACGACGGTCAGCGGCCCGTTCAACGTCGTGCCGGCGCCCGAGGCGCCCGCCCTGACGGCGCAGCAAAAGGCGGCGCAGGAGGAACTGGTGAAAATGGTAGCGCTGCAGGACCGCCTGTCGAAAGTCTCGGCGCCCCTGCTGATCAACAATGCGGACCTGTGCAAGACGTATGCGCGCAACCTGCTGGGCTTCACGGCACAGAACAAATATTCCTACCCCGGCATCTATGCCGACGCGGCCCAGGCGGCCCTCGGTTACGGCGAGCAGATGCAGGTGTCCGGCGTGCTGCCGGGCAGCGGCGCCGCGCGCGCCGGGCTGCGCAAGGGCGACGCCCTGCTGGCGGCCGAAGGCAAGCCCCTGCCGGCCGGTCCCAAGGCGGAAGGCCCGTTCGGTGCCATCGTCGGCCCGCTGGCCTCGAAAAGCGCCAGCCTGAACATGACCATCGCCCGCGACGGCCAGCAGCAGGATTTAAAGATTCCCGTCACGCGCGCCTGCGCCTTCCGCGTCGCCCTGGGCAATGCGGACAATGTCAACGCGTATTCGGACGGCGCGCGCATCATGCTCACGCGCGGCATGGTCAATGCGGCGCAAAACGACGAAGGCATCGCCTTCGTCATCGCCCGCGAAATGGCGCACAACATCCTCGACCACGCGCGCAGCCAGCACACGGCCGGTACGGCCGGCAGCATCATCGACAGCCTGGGCGCCGTGCAGCCCGACGTGTCGATGCTGACGGGCGCCGCCGGCATCAAGGCCATGCCGCAGGAACTCGACGTGCAAGCCGACACCCTGGCCATCTACCTGCTGGCGCGCGCCGGCTACAACGTCGACAACGCCGCCCGCTTCTGGCAGCGCCTGGCCACGCAAGTGCCGGCCACGGTCGCCAACGGCTACACGGCCCTGCACCCGGGCACCAACTCGCGCATGGCCGCCATCAACCGCGCCGTGGCCGACGTGCGCGCCAAGCAGGCGGCGAAGAAGCCGCTCAAGCCTTAGGACGCCTACCATAAGCTGCTGCGCGTCGCGGTCTGCGGTCTGCGGTCTGCGGTCTGCGATGCTCACTGCCTCGGCGGCCCCGTGCCAGGCACAGTTGCGCTTCTCGGCCACAAATCGCTGCCGCTCGCTACGCTTCTGTTAGACGTTCTTCATCCTGATCAAACAGGGTTTGCTCAGGCGCCCGGGAAGTTGGGGAAATAGGTGCCCATGATCCAGGTCAGGGCGCCGCAAAACACCACGGCAAGAAACAGCACAACGAGCAGCTTGCCGAACTTGGGAATACCCTCTTCTTGCGTCTTGACTTCATTTGACATGAAAATTCTCCGCAGGCTGTTGGAGAGGGTAGTATAGCCATAATATTGAAGAATATTCCATACTTTGCCGCAAACATGCGGCATGCAACTCGCGCGCGCCCATGGACAGCATCGACCTTGAAGTTCTGAAGACCAGCGCCGCCTGGCTCGCCGCCGGGCACCGCTGCGAACTCGTCACCGTCATCAAGACCTGGGGTTCCAGCCCCCGCCCCGTGGGCGCCACCCTGGCCATCTGCGACGATGGCACGGTGGTCGGCTCCGTCTCCGGCGGCTGCATCGAGGATGATTTGATCGACACCGTGCGCCGGCACGGCATCGTGCGCACGCGGCCGGAAATCGTCAGCTACGGCATCAGCGCCGACGAGGCGCACCGCTTCGGCCTGCCCTGCGGAGGCACCATCGAGCTGGCCATCGAACCGCTGCATGCGAGCAGCGGCGTGGCCGAACTGCTGGCGCGCCTGGAAGCGCATGAACTGGTCGAACGCCGCCTGGATCTGGATACCGGCGCGGTCATCCTGCAGCGCGCCGCGCCGGGCGCCGTGCTGGCCCTGGACAAGGACGTGCTCACCACCCAGCACGGCCCGCGCTGGCGATTGCTGATCATCGGCGCCAGCCAGCTGTCGCGCTTCGTGGCGCAGATCGCCATGGCCATGGATTACCACGTCGTCGTCTGCGACCCGCGCGAGGAATACCGGGGCGGCTGGAACGTGCCCGGCGTGCCCCTGCTGCACGCCATGCCCGACGACCTGGTGCTGGAATTAGCGCTCGACAGCCGCAGCGCTGTCGTCGCCCTCACGCACGACCCCAAGCTCGACGACCTGGCCCTGATGGAAGCGCTCAAATCCCCCGCGTTTTACGTCGGCGCCATCGGTTCGCGCGCCAACAATGCCAAGCGGCGCGAACGGCTGCAGCAGTTCGACGTCAGCGCCCCACAGCTGGCGCGCCTGCATGCCCCCATCGGCCTGTACATCGGCAGCAAGACGCCCGCCGAAATCGCCATTTCCATCCTGGCCGAACTGACGGCCGTCAAGAATGGCGTGCCCGACGCCCTGCAGATCCAGCACGCGGCGGCCTTGACGCCGCCCAGCCCTGACCTCTGCGTGCGCTGACGCCTGAAAAGCAAGAAACGCGATGCGCCCTCGGCGCGCCCCTGCTACCCTCCCTCATTTTTGGCCACCATGACCCTGCTGCACTGCACCCTCCCCCTGCCCGCCGGGTACCGCCGCGACGACGTCATTGCCTTCCACAGCCGCGACGGGGAAGCCGTGGCCGAACAAGTCACCGCTACGGGCCTGCGCAAGGGCATCCTGCTTGCCGGCGTGCCTGTCGTGCTGGACGTGGCCTTCACGGACGCTGCGGCCGTCTGCCGGGCCGAGATCGATGGCGACACCGATGCCGCCGCCGGCTTGCAGGTACCGCTGCACGGCGCCCTGCTCAATATCCTCGGCCTGCGCATCGACCCGCAGCCGTTCGCGCTGCTGGCCGCCGGCGACCCGCTGCTGGCGCCCTTGATCCGCCTCAACCCGGGCTTGCGCATCGTGCAGTCGGCCAGCCCCTTCGAAGCGCTGACCTGGGCCATCATCGGCCAGCAGATCAACCTGCCGTTCGCCATTTCCCTGCGCCGCACGTTTATCCTGCAGGCGGGGCGCCAGCACGGCAGCGGCTTGTGGTGCTACCCGGAGGCGCGCGACGTGGCGCGGCTGGAAACCGATGATTTGACGAGCCGCAAATTCTCGCGCGCCAAGGCGGAGACCCTGCTGCGCCTGGCCCGTCTCGTCGACGAGGGAGAGCTGTCGCTGGAACTGCCCCCCTCCGGCGACGTGGCGGCCATGTCGCAGGCGCTGCTGGCCGTGAAGGGCATCGGCCCGTGGACCGTCAACTACGCGCTGCTGCGCGGCTACGGCTACGCCGACTGCTCGCTGCACGGCGACGTGGCCATCCGCGCCGCCCTGCAAAAGCTGCTGGGCGAAGAGGCCAAGCCGGACATGGCGCGCACGGAACAGTGGCTGCGCCAGTACGCGCCGCACCGCACCATGGCGGCTGCCCACCTGTGGGCCAGCCTGCATGCGCCGGAAAAAAATAATCCGCAGGCAGGGGAATAAACGGCGGGCGGCGGGCGTCTATCCCTTGCAAGCCCACAAACCTCAAGGAGACCATCATGCGCCTTACCACCACTTTTGCCCTTACCGCTCTTGCCGCCCTGCTGTCCGCCCCGCTGGCCTTCGCCGCCGACGCCATGCCCGCCAACGGCATGCTCGTCAATGCCAGCGGCATGACCGTGTACGTCTTCGACAAGGATGTCGCCGGCAGCGGCAAGAGCGCCTGCAGCGGCGGCTGCCTGGTGGCCTGGCCCGCCGTCATCGCCACCGAAGCATCGCCTGCCGCGCCGTACGGCAGCATCCAGCGCGAAGACAACGGCGCCATGCAGCTGACCTACAAGGGCAAGCCCCTGTACCTGTACAAGGAAGACAAGAAGCCGGGCGACATGGCCGGCGACAATTTCAAGAACGTGTGGCACGTCGTCAAGCCATAACAAGCCTGCGCCGCCATGACCGCACTCGACGACAGCCGCCAGCTGCAAGCATGCCTGCCCGGCCTGCGCCGCTATGCGCGCGCGCTGGCGGGCGCCCTGCACGCGGACGACCTGGTGCAGGACACCGTCGAGCGGGCCTGGCGCAAGCTCGATCAATGGCAGCGGGGCGACGAGATGCGGCCCTGGCTGTTTTCCATCATGCATAACCTGCACGTGGACAGCTTGCGCCGTCCCGGCCTCGTGCTGCAGGAACTCGACGACGACGCCCTGCTGCCCGCGCCCGAGCGCGCGCCGGGACAGGCCATCGCCATCGGCGAGATGGATGCGGCGCTGGCCCGCTTGCCGCTGGGCCAGCGCGAAGTGATCCTGCTCGTCGCGCTGGAGCAGATGCCGTACGAGCAGGTGGCGGCCACGCTCGGCATCCCCGTCGGCACCGTCATGTCGCGCCTGTCGCGCGGGCGCGAGAAACTGCGCGCACTGCTCGATGGCCGCCCCGCCAGCGGCCATGGCGCGCCCACCCTGAAAGTCGTGAAATGACTACGCAAGCCATCGACGAAGCGCAACTGCACGCCCTGGCCGACGGCGTCCTGCCGGAAGACCAGCGCGCGGCCGTCGACGCCCACCTGCGCGCGCATCCGGACGATGCCGCCCGGGTGGCGGCGTGGCGCGAGCAGAACCGGCAGCTGCGCGCCCTGTTCGATCCCGTGCTGGACGACGCCGTGCCGCCGCCGCTGCTGCAGGCGGCCGCCCCGCCGGCGGCCAACGGCGTCTGGCGCCGCCACGCCATGCAGGCCGCCGCCGCCCTCGCGCTGGTGGTGGCGGGCGGCGCCGGCGGCTGGCTGCTGCGCGGCGCGGACGGCGGCGCTGCCAGCGCCAGCGCCGTTTCCCTGGCGCGCAGCGCCGCCATCGCCCACGCGGTCTACACGCCCGAAGTGCGCCACCCCGTGGAGGTGGGCGCGGAACAGGAAGCGCACCTGGTGCAGTGGCTGTCAAAACGCCTGGGCAGCAAGCTGCAGCCGCCCGTGCTGTCGCCGCTCGGTTACCAGCTGATCGGCGGGCGTTTGCTGCCCGGCGATGGCGATGGCCCCGTGGCGCAGTTCATGTACGAGGATGGCAAGGGCCAGCGCCTGACCCTGTACGTGGCGAAAGAGCGGGCCGGCAGGCAGGAAACGGCGTTCCGCTACACGCAGGAAAAGGACCTGGGCGTGTTTTACTGGATCGACGGCCCGCTCGGCTACGCCCTATCGGCGAACCTGCCGAAAAAGGAGCTGGGCAGGATCGCCGACGCCGTGTATGCGCAGCTGGAGCAGCCCCGCTGAAGCGGGCCGCCCATGCGTTGCGCCGTGCGCGGGCGCGTCAGCCCAGCGCGCGCCGCAGCTGCGCGTATGCGTCGACCAGCTGCGCCTTCGAATAGCCACGGTTGAGCCCGCTTGGATTGGGCAGTATCCACACGCGCGCGCCGCCGAAGCGTTCCCGCTGCTCGCCCCAGCCCACCTGGCGCCTGCCCGTCATGGCCGCATACGCGGCCTTGCCCAGGAAGGCGATCCACTGCGGCTGCGCCAGCGCCAGCTTGTGCAGCAGCTGCGCCGTCCCTTGCGCGAATTCCTCCGCCCCCACCTGGTCCGCCCGCTGCGTCGGACGCGCCACAGCCGCCGTCAGGCCCAGGCCAAATTCCAGCACGCTGCGGTCGTCCTGCGGCGCCACCTGGTGCGGCGTGAAGCCGGCCAGGTGCAGCACGGGCCAGAAGCGGTTGCCGCGGCCGAGGAAATGGTGGCCGGCCGCTGCCGCGTCCACGCCGGGATTGAGGCCGCAGAACACCACCTGCAGGCCGGGGCGCAGGATGTCGGGCAGGCCCGGCGTCGTTGTGGCAAGGTGTGACATGCTTGAGCTCCGATACGGGGAGCTGCAGTATAGGGGAAGGCCCCCGGCTTCACCTGGCCCGCCTGCGCCACGGCGCCAGCTGCAGCACGAGCGCCACGGCGGCCACCGCCGCCGCGCCCAGGCCCAGCGTGCGGGCGGACCAGTCCAGCAGGAGCAGCAGGCCGCCGCTGGCGGCACCGATGGCGCTGCCCAGGTACAGCGCCGACTCGTTGAGGGCGATGGCCAGGTTGCCGTCGCCCCGCGCCGCGCGCGCGGCCAGCAGCCGCTGGTTCTGCGGCACTTGCAGGGCCCAGCCGGCACCGCCCCACAGCACGATAGGCGGCAGCATCAGCCACGCCGACCAGCCGGCCGCCAGCGGCAGCGCGCACAAGGCCAGCGCCAGCAGCAGCAAAATGTACACGGTCAGCCTGGGTGCGGCCAGCCTGTCGGCCAGCGGCCCGGCCAGGACGCTGCCCGCGATGCCCCCCACGCCCCAGGCCCACAGGAAGGGCGTGGCGGAGAGTGCCGCCCCCTGCGCGGACCAGGCCAGCAGCGGCGCAATGAAGGTGTACATGCCCAGGCTGGCGATGGCCGCCAGCAGGGATACGAGCAGGATGGCCAGCACCGGCCCATCCGCCAGCAAGGCCAGCTTGCGGCGCAGCGCGATGGGCGGCGCCGCCGGCAGCGCCGGCAGCTGCCACAGCAGGCCCGCCAGCGCCAGCGCGCCCAGGACGGCCACCAGCCACAGGGCCGCGGCCCAGCCCAGCTGCTCGGCCAGCAGCAGGCTCAAGGGCACGCCCAGCACCGTGCCGCTGGCCATGCCGCCCATGATCACGCCGATGGCCTTGCCCCGCTGCGGCGGCGGCGCCACGCCGGCCGCCGCGGCGATGCCCAGCGCCAGGTACACGCCCGCGCCGATGCCGGCGATGGCGCGCAAGGCCAGCAAGCTGGCAAAGCTTGGCGCCAGTGCGCTGGCCCCGTTCGCCAGCACGAACACGGCCAGGGAGAGCAGCAGGCTGCGGCGCTGCGCCTGCGCCGGCAGCAAGGCCACGGCCAGCGGCGAGCCGAGACCGTACGCCAGGGTAAATGCCGTCACCAGTTGCGCCGCCACCGCCACGGGCACGGCAAAGGCGCCGGCAATCAGCGGCATCAGCCCTGCCGTCACGTACGAGGCCATGCCCAGCGCGAACGCGCCCATGGCAATCAGGTAGACGGTGGCAGGCAGCGCGGCGGCGGCAGGGCCGGCGCGGGAAGAAGAATCGGACATGGCAAGCCTTCAGGAAGAAAGCAAGCATTCTGGAATACAATATAAACAATTACAATTTAACTGTTTATGCTATTACTGGCAGCAACAGGCTCACTGGAAGGACACGCCCATGCGCACTTTGGCCCGCACCCGCGGCGAACTGGCCGCCTACCTGCAGGCGCGGCGCGCGCGCCTGTCGCCGGCAGACGTGGGCCTGCCCGGCGGCGGGCGGCGCAGGACCCCGGGCTTGCGCCGCGAGGAAGTGGCGGCGCTGGCCGGTGTGGGACTGACCTGGTACACCTGGCTGGAACAGGGGCGCGACATCGGCGTCTCCAGCGCCTTTCTCGACAAGCTGGCCGAAGTGCTCAAGCTCGATGCGGCCGAGCGCCGTCACCTGTTCCTGCTGGCGCACGCGCGCCCTCCCGCCGAGGAGGGCAAGACCTTTTGCGTGGTGCCGCCGCTGGTGCGCCGCCTGATGCACGAACTGGCCCATCCGGCCTATGTGCTCAACCTGCGCTGGGACGTGCTGGCGTTCAATGCCCACGCGGACGCCCTGTTCGGCTTCGGCGCGCATGCGTCCGGGCGCCGCAATCTGCTGTGGCTGTTGTTTACCGATCCCCTGCTGCGCTCGCGCTTCACCGGCTGGGAAGAACAGGCGCCGCTGATGCTGTCAAGCTTTCGCCGCGACTATGCGCGCGCCACGCAGGAGGCGGACATCCATGCGCTGGTGCAAGAACTGGAAAAGGTCTCGCCCGAATTCAGGCAGTGGTGGCGCCGCCACGACGTGCACGCGCCGTGCGAAGGCGTGCGCCTGCTGGACGTCGGCGGCGAAGAGATCGCGTACGAGCACACCTCGCTGACCATCGACGCGGACCGCCATTTGCGGCTGGTCGTGTATGCGCGCCGGCCGCCGCTGGAAACCGCGCCATAACACGAAAAAACCGCTGCTCCTCTTGCGAGGAAGCAGCGGCTTCGAATTGGTTGCGGGGACAGGATTTGAACCTGTGACCTTCGGGTTATGAGCCCGACGAGCTGCCAGACTGCTCCACCCCG
>NZ_JBWKUP010000029.1:0-34449 GCF_059420905.1 Janthinobacterium sp. GW821-FHT03C08
GGGGGCGCGCAGGCCGGCCTGCAGCTGGCCTGGTATGCGCGCCAGGCGCGCGACGCCGAACTGCTGGCGCACCAGTCCCGGCCGTACGGCGAGCGCTGGATGCCGCTGGCGCACCGCATGCGGCACCCAGCGCTGGCCGCCGGCACCCTGGCCGTGCGCGAAAGCGTGCTGGCACGGGGCGGCGAGCGCCTGCTGGTGTGGCGCTTCTACCGCCAGGGCGGCATCGCCACCGCCGAACCCGTGCTGGTGAAACTGCTGCTGGCCAGGGCCAGGCTGCTGGGCATGCGCCAGGATGGCGCGGAAATCATCGTCTGCATGTCCTACGACGAGCTGGCGCCGCCGCCGCGCGCGGCACTGCAAGCCTTCCTGCGCGCCGCCCTGCCCGCCATCGAAGAGCGCCTGCGGGAGCTGCCGCATGGCGCCTGATACCGATAACCAGCGCGACCACGGGCGCGGGCCTGGCGGCGCGGGCGGCGACGGCGCGCCGCTGATCGTGCACGTGATCCACCAGCTCGACGTGGGCGGGCTGGAAAACGGCCTCGTCAACTTGATCAACCACCTGCCGCCCGGACGCTACCGCCACGCCATCGTCTGCCTGAAGAACGCCACCGCCTTCCGCCAGCGCCTGACGGCACCGGGCGTGGAAATCATCAGCCTGGGCAAGCGCGAAGGCAAGGACTGGGGCCACTACCTGCGCCTGTACCGCGTGATCAAGCGGCTGCAGCCGGCCATCGTACACACGCGCAACCTGGGCTGCATCGAGGCGCAGCTGCTGGCCTGGCTCGCGGGCGTGCGCCTGCGCGTGCATGGCGAGCACGGGCGCGACATCGGCGACTTGCACGGCACCAGCCGCAAGTACCGGCTGCTGCGCAAGTGCCTGCTGCCGCTGATCCAGCATTTCATCGCCGTCAGCGCCGACCTGGGACACTGGCTGGTGGACGTCATCGGCGCCGCGCCCGCGCGGGTGTCGCACATCGGCAACGGCGTCGACAGCGTGCAGTTCCACCCGCGCCTGGGGCCGCCCGCCGCCGTGGGACCGCCCGGCTTCCTGTGCAACGGCGCCTTCGTCATCGGCAGCGTGGGGCGCATGGCCGCCGTCAAGGATTACCGCTCGCTGGTGCAAGCCTTCCTGTTGCTGCTGGCGCAGCCGGGCGCCCGCGCCCGCCTGCGCCTGATGATCATCGGCGACGGGCCATGCCGCGACGCTTGCCTGACCCTGCTGCAGCAGGCGGGCGCGGCCCACCTGGCCTGGCTGCCCGGCGCGCGCGACGACGTGGCCCGGCTGCTGCGCGCCATGGACCTGTTCGTGCTGCCCTCGCTGGCCGAAGGCAGCTCGAACACCATCCTCGAAGCCATGGCCACGGGCCTGCCCGTCGTCGCCACGCAGGTGGGCGGCAATGCGGAACTGGTGCAGTCGGGCTGGAGCGGTACCCTGGTGCCGCCCGGCTCGCCCGACATGCTGGCCGACGCCATGCTCGACTACTACAGCATGCCCGAGCTGGGCCCCCGCCACGGCGCGCGCGGGCGGCGCCAGGTGCTGGCCGAGCACAGCCTGCCCGCCATGGCCGGCGCCTACCTGGCCGTGTACGACCGCCTGACGGGCGCGCGCGTCCCGTCCCCCCTGTCCACCTACCCCTGAGAGGCCTACCATGTGCGGCATTTCCGGCATCTTCGACTTGCAGGGCCAGCGCGACATCGACCTGGGACTGCTCTCGCGCATGAACCACAGCCTGCGCCACCGCGGTCCCGACGAAGGGGGACTGCACCGCGAGCCGGGCCTGGGCCTGGCGCACCGGCGCCTGTCCGTGATCGACCTGGCCAGCGGCCAGCAGCCGCTGTTCAACGCCGACCGCAGCATCGCCATCGTCTTCAATGGCGAAATCTATAACTACCGCGGCCTGATGGCGGAATTGCGCCAGTTCGGCCATGCCTTCCGCACCAGCAGCGACACGGAAGTCATCGTCCACGCCTGGGAACAGTGGGGCGAGCAGTGCGTGCGGCGCCTGCGCGGCATGTTCGCCTTCGCCCTGTGGGACCGCCGGCGCCACCTGCTGTTCCTGGCGCGCGACCGTCTGGGCGTCAAACCCCTGTACTACGGCGAGGCGGACGACGGCACCCTGCTGTTCGGCTCCGAACTGAAAGCCCTGCTCACGCATCCGGCCATGCCGCGCGCGCTCGACCCGCTGGCCGTGGAAGAGTATTTCGCCTACGGCTACGTGCCCGAGCCGCGCAGCATCTTCCGGCAGGCGCGCAAGCTGCCGCCCGGGCATACGCTGTCCATCCGCGCCGGCCAGCCCCTGCCCGCGCCGCAAACCTACTGGGACGTGCCCTTCCTGCCGCATCCCCCCGCCGGCGAGGCGCAGCTGGCCGAGGAACTGCTGGCGCGCCTGCGCGAGGCCGTGCGCATCCGCATGGTGGCCGAGGTGCCGCTGGGCGCCTTCCTCTCCGGCGGCGTCGATTCGAGCGCCGTCGTGGCGCTGATGGCGGGCGCCAGCCCCACGCCCGTGAACACCTGCTCCATCTCGTTCGGCGACCCGGCCTGGAACGAGGCGCGCTACGCCGACCTGGTGGCGCGCCGCTACGGCACCCTGCACCACGCGCGCCAGGTGGAACAGGACGACTTCGACCTGATCGACCAGCTGGCCACCCTGTACGACGAACCGTTCGCCGACAGTTCCGCCATGCCCACCTGGCGCGTGTGCCAGCTGGCGCGCCAGCGGGTCACGGTGGCCCTGTCGGGCGACGGCGGAGATGAAAGCATGGCCGGCTACCGGCGCTACCGCCTGCACACGCGGGAGGAAAAAGTCAGGGGCATGCTGCCGGCCGGCCTGCGCCAGTCGCTGTTCGGCACCCTGGGCCGGCTGTACCCGAAGGCCGACTGGGCGCCCCGCTTCCTGCGCGCCAGGACCACCTTCGAGGGCCTGGCGCGCGACACGACGGACGCGTACTTTCACGGCGTCAGCCTGCTGGGCGACGCCATGCGCGCGCGCCTGTTCAGCCCCGAGCTGCGGCGCAGCCTGCACGGCTACCGCGCCGTGGAAGTGCTGCGCCGCCACGCCCTGGCCAGTCCCGCGCAGGACCCGCTGTCGCAGGTGCAGTACCTGGACTTGAAGACGTATCTGCCCGGCGACATCCTCACGAAAGTCGACCGCGCCAGCATGGCGCATGCGCTGGAAGTGCGCTCGCCCCTGCTCGACCACGAGCTGGTGGCGTGGATGTCCGGCCTGCCGCCGCAGCTCAAGCTGCGCGGCGGCGAAGGCAAGTACCTGTTGAAAAAAACCCTGCGCCCGCTGCTGCCCGACGAACTGCTGTACCGCCAGAAGATGGGATTTTCCGTGCCCCTGGCCGACTGGCTGCGCGGCCCCCTGCGCCAGCGCCTGCAGCAGCGGCTGCTGGGTCCCGCCCTGGCGCAGTGCGGCCTGTTCGACATGGACTACGTACGCCTGCTGCTCGAGCAGCATGCCTCGGGACGGCGCGACTACAGCGCGCCCCTGTGGTCGCTGCTGATGTTCGAAGCCTTCCTGCGCCAGGTGCTGCCCACGGACGGCCGCAAGGCGGCGGCGCCCGCGCCGGCCATGGCGCTGGAGTGACTCCATGCGCATCCTGCACATCCTCGACCACTCGCTGCCCCTGCACAGCGGCTACACCTTCCGCACGCTGGCCATCCTGCGGCAGCAGCGCGCGCTGGGCTGGCACACCATGCAGCTCACCAGTGCCAAGCAGGGGCGGTCCGACGGCGCGCAGCAGCTCGTCGACGGCTGGCATTTCTACCGCACGGCACCCGATGCGCGCTGGTGGGCGCGCCTGCCCGTGCTGCGCCAGGCGTCCGTCATCATCGGCCTGGCCGTGCGCCTGCGCCATCTGGCGCAGCGCCTCAGGCCCGACATCCTGCACGCGCACTCGCCCGTCCTGAACGCCATCGCCGCCCTCAACGCGGGCCGCGCGCTGGGCATCCCCGTCGTCTACGAAGTGCGCGCCTTCTGGGAAGACGCGGCCGCCGACCATGGCAGCAGCCCGCCGGGCGGCCTGCGCTACCGCCTGACCCGGGCGCTGGAGACCTACGCGCTGCGCCGCGCCGACGCCGTCACCACCATCTGCGACGGCCTGCGGCGCGAACTGTGCGCGCGCGGCGTGCCGGCGCACAAGATCACCGTCATCCCCAACGCCGTCGATGCGGACGCCTTTCATACCCAGGATCATCCGGCATTGGCCCGCGCGCTGGGGCTGGAGGGCCACCCTGTCATCGGCTTCATCGGCTCGTTCTACGCCTACGAAGGCCTGGACCTGCTGCTGCGCGCCATGCCGCGCATGCTGGCCGCGCAGCCCGCCCTGCGCCTGCTGCTGGCCGGCGGCGGCCCGCAGGAAGCGGCGCTGGCGGCGCTGGCGGCCGAACTGGGCGTGGCCGGCCAGGTCGTCTTTGCGGGCCGCGTGCCGCACGCGCAGGTGGGCGGGTATTACCGGCTGCTCGACATCTGCGTGTATCCGCGCCTGCCCATGCGCCTGACGGAGCTGGTGACGCCCTTGAAACCGCTCGAGGCGATGGCGCAGGGGCGCCTCGTGGTGGCCTCCGACGTGGGCGGCCACCGCGAACTGATCGAGCATGGCAAGACGGGCATGCTGTTTCGCGCCGGCGACGGCGAAGCGCTGGCGCAGGCCGTCCTGGCCCTGCTGCTGGCGCCAGCCGACTGGCCGGCGCTACGGCGCCAGGCGCGCGCCTTTGTCGACACGCAGCGCAGCTGGGGCGCCAGCGTGGGCCGCTATGCGCCCGTGTATGCGCGCCTGGCCGGGCCCGCGCGCGCGCCGGGAGCGCGGCCATGATCCTGAGCGGCCTGCGCATCGCCCTCGTCGGTCCCGTGCCGCCGCCGGCCGGCGGCATGGCCAACCAGACGGCGCAGCTGGCGGCGCTGCTGCGCGCCGATGGCGCGCAGGTGCAGCTGCTGGCCGTCAACGGGCCGCAGCTGCCGCCCTGGCTGGCGCGCATCCGCTACCTGCGCGCCGCCCTGCGCCTGCCGCTGCACCTGTGGCGCCTGTGGCGCGCCGCCGATACGGTCGACCTGTTCCACGTCATGGCCAATTCCGGCTGGTCCTGGCATCTGCACGCCGCGCCCGCCCTGTGGGTCGCCAGCCTGAAAGGCAAGCCGGCCCTGCTCAATTACCGGGGCGGCGAGGCGGCCGCCTTTTTCGCCCGCTCGCCGCGCCTGGTGTCGTTCAGCCTGCGCCGCGCCAGCGCCATCGTCGTGCCCTCGGCCTTCCTGGCCGGCGTCTTCGAAGCCCACGGCCACACGGCCCACATCGTGCCGAACGTGCTGGACCTGCAGCGTTTCACGCCCGGCCCGCCGCGCGCACGGATGCCACTGGCCCCTTGCATCCTCGTGCCGCGCCACCTCGAAGCCCTGTACGACAATGCCAGCGCCGTGCGCGCCTTTGCCATCGTGCGCGCACGCCATCCCGCGGCGCGCCTGGTGCTGGCGGGGAGCGGGCCGCAGCGCGCCGCGCTGGCCAGGCTGGCGTCCGCGCTGGGGGTGCGCGACGGCGTCGCCTTCGCCGGCGCGGTGGACAACGCCGCCATGCCCGCCCTGTATCACGCCAGCGACATCGTCCTCAATCCCAGCCTGGCCGACAACATGCCCGTCTCCGTGCTCGAAGCGCTGGCCTGCGGCGTGCCCGTCGTCAGCACCAATGTGGGCGGCATCCCGGCCCTGCTGGAGCATGGCAGGACGGCGCTGCTGGTGCCGCCCGGCGATCCTGCCGCCATGGCGCAGGCCATCCTGGCGCTGCTGGACGATGCGCCGCGCGCGCGCGCGCAGGCCGCCGCCGGCCTGGCGCATGCGGCCGGCTTTGCGTGGCAAGGCATCGCGCCGCGCCTGGCCGCGCACTACCGGCGCATCCGCGCCGCGCCCCGTCCCGGCGCCTACACCCGCCTCGTCGCCCACTGGCTCTTTCCCCTGCATGAATGGCTCAAGGGCCACCACAGCGCGCGCCTGCTGCGGCGCATGGAGCGCTCGCAGTGGTGGAGCGAGCAGCAACTGCGCGACTGGCAGCTGGCGCGCCTGCGCCGCCTGCTGCGCCACGCGGGCGACCACGTGCCCTATTACCGCGACCTTTTCGCCCGCAGCCGCTTCGATCCCGCCGAGGTGCGGCAACTGGCGGACCTGGCCCGCTTGCCGCTGCTGCGCAAAGCGGACATCGCCGGCGCGCGCGACAGCTTCAAGTCCTCGCGCGCCAGGGGCCTGCGCCCGTTCGCCACGGGCGGCTCCAGCGGCGAACCGCTGCTGTTCTTCCTGGGACGGCGCCGCATCAGCCATGACATCGCCGCCAAGTGGCGCGCCACGCGCTGGTGGGGCGTGGACATCGGCGACCGCGAAGCCGTGCTGTGGGGCTCGCCCATCGAACTGGGAGCGCAGGACCGCCTGCGCCGCCTGCGCGATGCGCTGCTGCGCACCACCCTGCTGCCCGCCTTTGACATGTCGCCCGACCGGCTGGCCGCCTACGTGGCCACCCTGCGCGACTGGCGCCCGCGCATGCTGTTCGGCTACCCGTCCGCCCTGTGCCGCGTCGCCAGCCACGCCGGCGCGCACCACTTGCCGCTCGACGGCCTGGGCGTGAAAGTGGCGTTCGTGACGGCCGAGCGCCTGTACGACGAACAGCGCGCGCAGATCGCCGCCGCCTTCGGCTGCCCCGTGGCCAACGGCTACGGCGGGCGCGACGCGGGCTTCATCGCCCACGAATGCCCGGAAGGCGGCATGCACGTCACGGCCGAGGACATCATCGTGGAAATCGTCGACGCCACGGGCCAGCCCCTGCCCGCCGGCGGCGCCGGCCAGATCGTCGTCACCCACCTGGCCACGCAGGACTATCCCTTCATCCGCTACGCCACGGGCGACGTGGGCGCCCTGGCCACCCGGCCCTGCGCCTGCGGCCGCGGCCTGCCCCTGCTGCAGAAGATCGAGGGCCGCAGCACGGATTTCGTCACGGCGCAGGACGGCACCGTCATGCACGGCCTGGCCCTCGTCTACATCGTGCGCGAACTGCCGCAGGTGCGCGGCTTCAAGATCATCCAGGAAAGCCTGCAGCAGACCCGCGTGCAGCTCGTCTGCCAGCCGCGCCTGGACGACGCCACGCGCAGCGCCATCGTCGCCGGCTTCCGGGCCAGGCTGGGCGCGCAGGTGGACATCGCCATCGAGGAAGTCGACGCGATCGCGGCGGAGGCGTCGGGGAAGTACCGGTATGTGGTGAGCAAGGTGGGATAGGCAAGCTGCAATCGTGCAGCGCGACGGGCTGGCGCCATGGCCTTGCATGGCGGTTAACGCCCCGTGGTGGCCGCGGGCGCTATGAAGCCGTTCGTCCCGCGGTATCGGCTATTGGACTCCGACAGCATCCCAGCCGCCGTAATACTCGTTGCGAACTTCCGCCAGGGATTGCAGCGCGCGTGTAGTGGCCTGCATTGCCTGCAACTCTGGCACCATCTTGCGCCTGGCGTGAATTTCCCATCGCTTCGAGTTGGGCGGCTGGCCAATGCCCACGATCTCGTATCCCAAGGCGCTGATCTTTTCTGCAGTGGCAACCGCGTCGGCCTTGCGCATAAAAACAAGAAAGAAATCGATGTCATGTACTTTGCTGACATCCGCGCCGTTCTGACGCAAAGTTTCTATGACCCGTGCATCCTGTTGTTCGGCAATTGACGTTTGAGCAATGACTGCCGATGCTGCCAAGCATGCAATGACCAGCGTTGCGCAGCGTAACAAACGAAGTGGCTTCGTGGGGGAAATTCTCTTTCTTGATCTGATATAAAAAGCGGCTGGGCACATCAGCTGGCGACGGCCGGCAGCCTGCTGTTGGCCAGTTACCGTCCCGGCCTGTCCCCATTCCACGCGAGACATGCGCGTTGCGCCGTCTCTGACGTGCCGCGATGGCTTGAACGACTGCTCACGTGCCTGCATTGAATTGCATGCCAGGCGAATCTTCCGGTCGTGAGGAGAACCCAAGCTTCTCGTAGAATGGCGACTTGCCTTTGGCGCAGAAAAGCTGAATATCTGAAATGCCTGCGTCGCGACAAGCGTCAAGAAGTGAACTGAGCAAAGCTGCGCCGATTCCTTGCTGCTGAAATTCCGGGTGAACAATCATCTCGGTGACAAACGCGTGCAGGCGCCCATCCGAAATGACGCGCACAAAACCAAGCAGTTGGCCGCCAGAATAAGCCGATCGCGAACACCAGGAGCCGTCAAGCGCCTCCTGATAGAACGCAGCCCCACGTGAGACTGGCCCCCAGCCGGTCGTATCGTACAGTGCCTTGAAGGCCCCGGCGCATGGCCGATCGGAGGTATAGCGAATATTCATAGGCTGGATGCATGATATGGTGCCATTGGAAGTTGCCACGGCGTCTTTGCATTTCGCCGGTGCGCGACAGATTGAAGGTGGCCGATAACGACAGCAAGGTGACAAGCGCCCGCTCCCGGCCGCGTGCCGTCGCCGGCAGCTTGCGCCGCCAGTGCGGACAGCAGGCACGATGAATCCTAGAGGCCCATGACTGCCTCGAACAGATGACGCAGCCACTTGCTGAACGCCAGGCGCGTGGACGCTTGTTGCCTCAGCCGATGCAGCAATAACCACGTCGCATACAAGGCGATCATGACGGCGCACGCGACACTGATGATACCGGTGATGATTTGCATAACTGCAAGCATACGTCTCTGTCCTTATTCTCGCTCCGACCGCTTGTGGCCGGTTGCAGCCGCCTCAAATGCCATACTGGTCCCGAACAGCGGCCTCGAGTTCAGCCTGCGCCAAGCCTCCTTGCTGCCAAAACACAAAAAAATACTCTAGTGTTTCAGCAGACGCAGCACTGTCCATCAGATGCACGACGCAAATGGCCGTCCTGATTTTCCAAACGTCCCGCTCGTCCGACTGGTCCCGCCCTTCAATCGCTTGCCACAGGCGTCCACGCTCGCCAATGCCTTCCTCAGCCGTCGCGGCACCAGTGATGAATCGGTTCGCCACAGAAGGCGGCCTCTAAAAACCCACCACCTGCTGGCCTGAGCCGGTAAAATTTGGGCATCCCCCCGTCCAGCGAGTAGCCGCGATGATGAAGCCCGGGATCAGTCTGTTTGCCAAACATGAACGCGAGGATCGCCGTACGAAAATCGGCGATCCACTGGTCGGCTTGACCAAACATGTGGACTTCGAGGCGCTGGCTGCCGGCATCGATGCCGCCGCGCCAAGACCGTCGCACGCCAAGGGTGGCCGTCCTCCGTATCCGACGGTGTTGATAGTCAATATCTTGGTGCTTCAACAGCTCTACAACCTGGCCGATGACGCGCTGGAATATCAGTTGCTGGACCACCGGGGGATCTTGACAGTTACAGTGCATAATATAAACGTCCGAAGATGAAATCAATCGTCCATCGTGACTGCTTTTTGACCAGTGTAGCGGAGCATGCTGCTGTCTCTGGTAATGCTCCATATAAGGAAACGCCTGTTGTGTCAGCTAAATATTAGCCTTGTAAATTTACAGACATTGCAAACACTTTAAAGGAAACAATGACCTCTACTACTCTAATGACCGAAACTGTGATTAACTGGCTTAATGATACCGATATTGCCATCCATGGTATCGCTGACTACCGCAGCTTGCGAGCCTATACTGGAACAGCTACTCTGGTACGGATTACCTCCACAGGAATTGCCGGACTCTTCCAGCATGACGATAGTGATACGACCAGTGTGGACAACGGCGGGACGGTGATTATCGATTTTAGTGAGCGGCGATGGAAGCGCATGTTTGATGATGCTGTCAATGTGCTCTGGTTTGGTGCGCTTGGTAATGGCACAGGCCGTACTCCTGCCGATGATGGCGTTGACATTACGGGTGAGCCATGGAACCGTTATCCTGCCGGTAGCGCCTACTTCAACCCTGCTTACACTCCTGACCCTGCCATAACGGCTGCCACCAAGGCATTCACGAACAACGATTCGTGGGATACCATCGGTATTCAACTTGCGCTATGGGGAAGCCGCGTGGTGCTACTGCCAGTAGGTCAGTTCAAGCTGACCCGTCCCTTACAGCGCGTGTGGGGCATGGAAGGGTTGTTTTACGGACAAGGAGCGTACCACTCCACTATCATCTATAAGGATTATGAAACTTTTGGGACACGTCCCTCAGCCGGAGATGCGTTGCTACACTACTACCGTGTAATCGGTGGACCGCCGAGCTACATCCGGGATATGGGCATTCTCAGCGAGGGTGGCAGTACAAAGGGAACTGGCATGCACATGCAGAACTGCAACCAAATTCACCTCGATAACCTCTGGGTGACTGCGTTCACTGACGGCATTCTACAGGACACTCTATGTAATGATGGACCATTCCTAAGCGGGATTATCACAGAATACTGCACGAATGCGGTGCGCTCAGAAAATTGCGATATCGTCTATATCAATAACTGCAATTTTTGGCAGACGGCTGGCGGCGGAGATACCTACAATGCGGTGGTGATCCATGGCGGGGCAAACTATGCGGGTCATGTGAGAGTGAATGACACCAAATTTACTGGATACCGGGGGGCCGCAGTGTGGGCAGATGGCGAGGCGAATGTCTCCAACTGTGACATTGTCGGTCACCTTGATGGTATTCCTATCACAGGGGGCACGTACAGCCAAGTAAATGGCAACCGCTTCAAAGGTGCATGGGGTTCCGCGTGTGTTTCGTTAGGGGATCGGGCACTGGTGACTGGAAACACGATACAGTCGTTTGGTAATCAACATACCGAGATTCTCCTTACCGGGACAAGAGCAATGGCAACGGGAAACTACGTCGCTAAGACCGGGACGGCCACAAATGCCGATAACTACGCAATCCGGTCAACTGGTACATTGAATTTCATCCAAGGAAATTTCTTGGACGGTGGAGCACGGGCAACTATTTCCGCTGGTGGCTCGGATACTGTGGTTCATAATGTTCAGGCTGGTGTGTTTGTCCCATGACCACCACTGAAGGCGGCCTCTAAAAATCCACCACCTGATGGCCTGAGCCGATAAAATTTGGGCATCCCCCCGTCCAGCGAGTAGCCGCGATGATGAAGCCCCGGATCAGTCTGTTTGCCGAACATGAACGCGCGGATCGCCGTACGAAAATCGGCGATCCACTGGTCGGCTTGACCAAACATGTGGACTTCGAGGCGCTGACTGCCGGCATCGATGCCGCCGCGCCGAGACCGTCGCACGCCAAGGGTGGCCGTCCTCCGTATCCGACGGTGTTGATGGTCAGTATCTTGGTGCTTCAACAGCTCTACAACCTGGCCGATGACACGCTGGAATATCAGTTGCTGGACCGCCACAGCTTCCTGCAGTTTCTGGATTTGATCGAGAGCAGCAGCATCCCCGACGCCAAGACGATTGGGCCATGCCGTGACCGTCTGGCGCAAGCCGGCTCGGGTACGCTCGTGTTTCAGCAAGGCCAACAACAACAACAACAACAACAACAACAACAACAACAACAACAACAACAACAACAACTACAGCAGAACGGGTACATGGCGCGCTGCGGCCAGATCGTTGACGCCTCTCTGGTGCAGGCGCCGGTCCAGCGCAACAAGCGCGAAGAAGCCGACATCGTCGAGCAGGGCACCATGCCGCTGAGCTGGAAGGCGTACAAGCGGGCACAGAAGGATGTCGACGCGCGCTGGACCAAGAAACACGGCAAGAGCTACTTCGGCTACAGGCTGCATGCCAGCGTGGACAAGCGCAACAAGCTGCTGGGCAAAATGGTCGTCACCCATGCTGCCGTGGCCGACACCACGGTATTCGAATCGCTCCTTGATCTCAGCAACACCAGCCGCGATGTATATGCCGATCGCGGTTATCCCACCGCCGAACGTGAGGCAACACTAAAACAAACTGGCTGGCGCCTGCACCCCAGCGCAAAGCCAGTGCCACCAAGGGCATCTCCGAGCCGCAAAAGAAACGCTACCGCCGCATCGCCACACCGCGCGCCCGCGTCGAACATGTCTTCGGCGCGCTGGCGCAAATGGGCGGCAAGCTCGTACGCTGCATGGGCATCGTCCGTGTCACCTTCGTCTTGCACCTCAAGGCGGCAAGCTATAGCCTGAAACGGCTGGTGTTTCTGAAGGAACGTTGTTTGGCCGCCTTCTGTGCAGTAGTTAGGGCTTAGTTAGGGCTTAAATGGGCGCCAATTGCTCCGTTCCGTCGCGCTCTCCACCTCCTCCACATCACCGCGCCATCCGCGCTCTGCGCTGAAGTTGATCTGAAATATGCCGCAAGTGATTTGCGCGCTACCTCACTCCGTCAAAAATCGGTTATTCGAGGTCGCCTTAACGGATAAAAAGGCCGTCGCGATATTCGACCGCGCTAAGAGCCACCTCACCGCTGCCGGCAGAGCGGTCCAGCTGATAGCGGCAGTGGAAATGCCGGATGCCATGCGCCTGTTTAATATCGTTCCTGCGTGATATTCCCAACTATCAGAAAAAATCAAAAGGACTGACTCCTGCATGAAGTTTTGTGTGCTGCGTTGGCGATACATTTACCTGCAGGCGCAAGCGTAAAACTAGAAATATGATCGCATCCTGTTGGATAGAGAGTCTGTCTCTAATGCAGGCTCAGGCTTGCGAAGCCTTGCGGTTTTCCTCACGTTTTAATCCTATTGACACTCCCACGCAACTACTACCCACCACAATTAAAAAGAGCGCATCGGCATCCGACGTGCTATTTTTTTTCGCCTCATCAAGTAGTGCATCACCGAGCACTTTCCACGATTCAGATTTTTCCGGGGATGTAATTGCATCAAGCATCACCAGGATTTTCTTTAATGTCTGTGGCTCAGGTTGGAAAATAAGAACCAATATCTGCGTGATTAACCTCTTCAGTTCAGCGACATTATCCATACTGCCTTCTATTTTTAGTCAGTTGATAAAACCAAGAATCAGATGTCACATCTTCGAAGTATATCGCTCAAAACTTAACTCCTCAACACTGACTCCCAATTAAAATTAATCATATCTAATTTTAATTAAAGTTATTTATCAGCAGACGCCTTGGCAGGCCACTCGATCAACGCAAATTTCCACAGGGCAAAAAATCCGACGACTGGAATGAATGACAAAAACCCCACCAGCCAGAAAATCCCGCCTTGGAGACAATCTTCCAGGCGGGGAAAATAGCGGTGAACATAACTACCAAAATGATCATCCAATACCAGATACTGAGGCTACCCATATTCTTCTCCCATATAATTAAAAAAAGGCAGCGCTGGCTACAATAACATGGCAAAACCATATAGATATTTTCCAAATAAAAACTATCCAACAGTTGCAAACTGGCTGCCACGAGAGTTGGTTTGCCTGGAATTTGACGTTTAGACAGCTTGCTCCAGCAACTGGGTCAGCCGCAACTGCTCCCCCGCCGCCACAAACCACCGCGCCTGCCACCGTTGCGTGCGCTGCGCCTGGGTGGATGCCGGCGCGCACCACGGCGGATACACGCGCAGGGCGCGCTTGCCGCCGGCGCCGGCGCGCGACATCACGCCCCTTTCCAGCAGCACGCCGCGGGGGAAAATGAACAAGCTGTGCTGCGCGCCATCGGCCACGGCGATGACGACGGCATCGACGGGGTCCGCTTCATCCAGTGGGGCGATGTCGGCTGCGGGATGGAGGCGCTTCCAGACGGTGACGAACTGGCCGGTTTTCGTCGGCGTGGTCTTCGCCACGCGCAGGACCAGGCGCAGGCCATGCAGGTCGGCGCGGCAGGCGCCGTAGTCCGCGCTTTCCGCCTCGGGCACGGGCGCTTGCGGCAAGCCCAGGACGGCCCAGGGACTGGGCGTCATTCCGCGCTGAACTCGGCTGCGGCCTTGGCCGCCCGCAGCGCTTCGGCGTGGCTGGCAAACGGGCTGTCGTAGCCGTCGACCGTGCCGTCTGCGTCGACGAAATACAGCCACCAGCCGTCGTCCTGCTGGCGGATGGCCGTGTTGCCAGGCGCGCAATGCCGGGCCACGTCCTGGCTGGCGGCCAGGGTGGCGATGGTGATGCCGTGGTGAAGGATGGCGTGCGCAGTCATGGGGAAATCCGGTGCAAAATAATCAATACCGCAGTGTAGCCGTTTTCCGGCCATCCCGGCCCCATTCCAGCCCGGTTCGGCCCGGTTCGGCCCTGTTTCGGCCCTGCTCCGGCCCTGCCTGCGCCGAAAAAGTCGCCGCCGGCGCAAACGGCGTGCGCTACACTGGCGTTTCCAGGGCACGGAACGACAGGGAGACAGGCATGGCATCACAGCAAGGCACGGTGGATTTTTTGCTCGACCAGCTGGCGGGCGCGGGCGGCGTCAGCGCGAAGAAGATGTTTGGCGAGTACGGCCTGTATTGCGACGGCAAGATGTTCGCCATCGTCGCCGACGACATGCTCTTCATCAAGCCGACGGAGGCGGGCCGCGCCTGGATCACCGCGCAAGGCGCGCTGCAGGAAGCGCCGCCCTACCCGCAAGCCAAGCCGTATTTCCTCATCGACGGCGGACTGTGGGACGAGCGCGACTGGCTCAGCCAGCTGGCGCGGCGCACGGCCGACGCCTTGCCCCAGCCGAAACCGAAGCCGCCGCCCAAGCCGAAAGCCAAGAAGATCAGCTGAGCACGATGTTGCCGCACGCCCTGCCCTCGCGGAAGCATGCCAGGTTGTGGTAGGTGATGGCGGCGATTTCGCGCAGCGCTTCGATGGTGAAGAAGCCCTGGTGGCCCGTCACCAGCACGTTCGGGAAGGTCATCAGGCGCTGGAAGATGTCGTCGTCGATGATGTCAGACGAGCGGTCCTGGAAGAACAGATTGCTTTCCTGCTCGTAGACGTCGATGGCGAGCGAACCGAGCTGGCGCGACTTGAGCGCCTCGATGACGGCGCCCGTGTCGATCAGGCCGCCGCGCGAGGTGTTCACCAGCATGGCACCCTGCTTCATCTGCGGCAAGGTCGCTGCGCTGATCATGTGGCGCGTACTCTCTATCAGGGGGCAATGCAGGGAGACGATATCGGACTCGGCCAGCAGCCGCGGCAATTCGACCATCGTGCCCAGTTCGGCGAACGCGGGCGCCGGGTACGGGTCGTGGCCCAGCACGGTGCAGCCGAAGCCCTTGAAGATGCGCGCCGTGGCCAGGCCGATCTTGCCCGTGCCGACGATGCCCACCGTCTTGCCGTGCAGGGTGGCGCCCAGCAGGCCGTCCAGCGAGAAATTGCCTTCGCGCACGCGGGCGTAGGCGCGGTGCGTGTGGCGGTTCAGGGTCTGCACGAGGGCCAGCGTGTATTCGGCCACGGCTTCCGGCGAATACGCGGGCACGCGGGCGACAAAGAAGCCCAGGCGCTGCGCCGTTTCCAGGTCGATGTTGTTGTAGCCGGCGCAGCGCAGCAGGATGGCGCGCACGCCGTAGCCGTGCAAGGCTTGCAGCACGGGCGCGTCGAGCACGTCGTTGACGAAGACGCAGACGGCCTCGGTGCCTTGCGCCAGCACCACGGTTTCCTGGCTCAGCAAGGCGCTGTGGTACACCAGTTCGATGCCGGCGGCGTCGGGCTGGGACGGCAGGGCTTCATCGAAGAAGCGGCGGTCATAGGGCTGGCTGGCAAAGAAGGCGATTTTCATGGGGCGTCCTGGAACTTGCTGGATGGCAAAACAGCATCATAGCGCAAGCGCCCTGCCCTGCGGCGTACGCCTGGCCCCGTACTCGCCTATTTCGGTTCGCGGGGCAAGCTCAAGGCGTGACGCAGGTAGGCCGTTTCGGCGCCATGCTGCGCGTGGTAGCGCTCGCGCGCGGCGCGCATGGCCGCCTGGTGGGCGCCGATGCCGGCCGGCGTCAGCTCGGCGCCGAAATCGGCGGGCGGCGCCTGCGGGCCGCCGAACAGGCGCGCCAGGATGAAGCGGCCCACGTTGTCGCGGTAGTGCGACGCTTCCCAGTAATAGCGCATCGCGCCCGCCCCCGTCACCTGCGGGATCGGCTCGCTGGTGATGCTGTTGAAGCCGGAAAAATCGTACAGGCGCACGTCGCAGCCCGCGTCGCGGTGGCGCTGCGCCAGTTGCGCCAGGTCGCGCTGCCACCGCTCCATGGCGTCCCACTTGCCGCGCCAGTACAGGGCGTCGAGCGTGAGCGCGTGCGTGGGATTGATGTACAGGCGCAGGCGCGTGCCGCCCCGGCACAGCGTGCCGATGCTGGCATCGAAGGCGCGCAGCGCGGGCGCCGTCGGTCCCAGGCCATCGCCGAATTCCTGCAGGCGCGGCGTGAAGGCGCGCGCCGTTCCGGCCCAGGTACGGTGGCGGCTGGTGAGACAGGACGCGTCGCGCTGGCCATGCAGGGCCAGACTGGACAGGCACACGCCGTCATAGGTGCCGCTGAGGATGCGCCAGCTGTCGCGCGTCATGTCCAGCGCCAGGCCCCGCTTGATGTTGAGCAGGGCGCGCCGCGCGAAAAACGCGGGGCCGCCGGCCGTCAGGCCCGGCTCCACGCCGGCCGAGCCCAGTTCCAGGGAAAACGAGGGGGCGTCGATGCCCCACACCATGGTGTCCACATGGCTGACCCTGGCCGCGTGCTCGGCCAGGCGCATGGCCTCGCCGATGGAGGCGCCCGAGACGGCGCTGTTGAACACGCTCTTGCCGTCGAACAGGGCGCGCACGCCCGTCGGCAAGCCCATTTCCGTGCGCGAATTGCCGATGTAGACGACGGCGGGCCGGTAGCGCGCCACGGCATACGTCTTGCCCCACGCGCTGAGCTTTTCGTAGGTGGGACGCAGGCGCTGCAGCAGGGGGCTGTCCCACTGGTGCAGCAGGTAGGGATCGATGCGGTAATTCACGGCCGAGATCAGGGCCAGCGCGGCCAGCACGCAGGCGAGGAAGATGGCGAGGTAGCGGCGGGCGGTGGTATCCATGGTCAGGGCTGGAAGTGGAAAAATTCGGTGTGGCGGCGCATGCCGGAGCTGTTGCGAGGGACGCCGGCAAGGATGCCGGGAAGCGGCGGCGCGGCCGGGACGAGGGGTCGGACGGCGGGCGGAAAGGTATCGAACGCCATGGCGCCTCCCCCGCTTCAGCGCCGGATCAGCGGCCCGTCCAGCACCTGCTGCGCATAGTCCGTCTCGCGCGCGTGGTCCGCTCGGTAGCGCTCGCGCGCCGCGCGCATGGCCGCCTGGTGGGCGTCGACGCTGGCTGGGGTCAGCTCGACACCGAAATCGGCCGGTGGCGGCGTGCCGCCGCCGAACAGGCGCGCCAGGATCATGCGGCCCACGTTGTCCCGGTAATGCGACACTTCCCAGTAATAATGCATGTCGGGCTTGCCGCTGACGAGCGGCGTCGCTTCCGTCGTGATGCTGTTGAAGCCGGAAAAATCATGCAGGCGCACGTCGCAGCCCTGCCGGCGGTGGCGCGCGACGACCTGCACCAGTCCCCGCTGCCAGGCCTGCATGGCATCCCACTTGCCGCGCCAGTGCAGCGCGTACAAGGTCAGCGCGTGCGTGGGATTGATGTACAGGCGCAGGCGCAGGCTGCCGCGGCACAGCTTGCCGATGCTGGCATCAAACGCCGTTGTCGAGGGCGGCGTCGGCCCCGCTCCGTCGCCGAATTCCTGCAGCCGCACGGGGATGGCGTCCCGCGTGCCGAGCCAGTGGCGCATGCCCGCCAGGGTGCACGTCTCGTCGCGCTGCCCGTACCTGGCCAGGTTGGAGCGGCAGACGTCGCCGGCGGTGCCCGTGAGGATGCGCAGACTGTCCTGCGTCATGTCCAGGGTCAGTCCCCGCTGCAGGTTGACGAGGGCGCGCCGGGCGAAAAAGCCGTGGCCGGGGTCCGTCAGGCTGCCTTCCACGCGCGCCGCCCCCATCTGCAGGGAAAACGTGGGCGCGTCGATGCCCCACACCATGGTCTCGACGGGGCTGACCGTGGCCGCATGCTCGGCCAGGCGGATGGCGTCGCCGACCGAGGCGCCGGACACGGCGCTGTTGAAGACGCTCTTGCCGTCGAACAAGGCGCGTACGCCCGTCGGCAGGCCCATTTCCGTGCGCGAATTGCCGATGTAGACGACGGCGGGCCGGTAGCGCGCCACGGCGTAGGTCTTGGCCCAGGCACCGAGCTTTTCATTGAGCTGGCGCGGGCGCTGCAGCAAGGGGCTGTCCCACTGGTGCAGCAGGTAGGGATCGACCTGGTAGTTGAGGAACGAGACGGCGCCCAGCACGAGGCCGATGCAGGCGAAAAAGCCGGCGAGGTAGCGGCGGGCGGCGGCGTCCATGGTCAGAACTGGAAATAGAGAAATTCGGTGACCCTGTTCATGCCGAAGACGCAGGCGACGAACAGCGCGGCCAGGCCCACGCTCCAGCGGCGCGTGGGACGCCAGCTGACGCTCCAGCGTCCGGCAGGCTGAAAGATTCTTTCAATGGCAGGCTCGTAGAGAAAGAATATTTCTTGCGTGTTCGGCGCCCTGAAGGCCAGCAGCATGGCGCCCAGCAACACGGGCAAGCCCGGTCCCACCAGTTCGATCCAGCGGATGCCGTCGAAGGCGGGATGCAGGCCCCACTGCGCCAGGCTGGCGCCGTGGCTGGCCAGGCCGCGCGGCAGGCTGATGCCGTTTGCCCCCACCAGCGCGCCCGCGATGTCCCTGGCCGTGGCCACGTCGGGCGCGCGGAAGAAGATCCAGGCGAGCATGACGGCAAGAAAGGTCAGCAAGCCCGGCCACCAGCGCAGCCAGCGGGACCCCGGCGCCGCGCCGCAGTGCCGCTGCCACGCCTGCTGCAGCACCAGGTACAGGCCGTGCAAGCCGCCCCAGATGACGAAGGTCCAGCCGGCGCCGTGCCACAGGCCGCCCAGCAGCATGGTCAGCATCAGGTTGCGGTAGCGCATGGCCTCGCCGCGGCGGCTGCCGCCCAGGGGGATGTATAGATAGTCGCGCAGGAAACGCGACAAGGTCATGTGCCAGCGGCGCCAGAAGTCCGCGATATTGGCCGCCTTGTATGGCGAATTGAAGTTCAGCGGCAATTTTACGCCGAACAGGCGCGACAGGCCGATGGCCATGTCCGAATAGCCGGAAAAGTCGAAATACAGCTGGAAGGTGTAGGCCAGCACACCGATCCACGCCTCGATCAGGGTGGGCGCGGCGCCGGCCGCGAAGACGGGGATGGCCAGCGGCGACAGGTTGTCGGCGATCAGCACCTTCTTGGCCAGGCCGATGGTGAAGATGGACAGGCCGACGGCGAAATTGGCCGCGCGCGGGCGCGCGTTGGCCGGGTCGGCGAACTGAGGCATCATGTCGCGGTGGTGCAGCACGGGGCCGGCGATCAGGTGGGGGAAATAGCTGACGAACAGCAGGTAATGGAGGAAGCGGTATTCGCGCACCTCGCCCCGGTAGCAATCGACGAGGAAGGCGATCTGCGTGAAGGTGAAGAATGAGATGCCGATCGGCAAGATGATGTCGAGGCCATGCCACGGCAGGCCGGCAGCGCCAGCACCGGCGGCACCGGCGACGGCATTGACGCTGTCGATGAAGAAATTGGCATACTTGTAGTACGCGAGCAGGCCCAGGTTCAGCGCCAGCGCCGCCACCAGCACGCGCCTGCGGGCCGCGCCCGCGCGGGCACCGATCATCCGCCCGGCGCCGTAATTGACGCAGATCGAGGCCAGCAGCAGCGGCAGGTAGCGCGCATCCCACCACGCATAGAAGAACAGGGAGGCACCGCCCAGCCAGGCGGCCGGTGCCAGGCGGCGCCAGCTGGCGGCTGCACGGGCGCCGCCCGCGGGCGCCCAGCGGTCCAGCAGGAAGTAGCCGGCCAGCACGATGGGCAGGAAGGCGAACAGGAAGGCGAAGGAATTAAACAGCATGGCGGCTCCTTGCCGGGTGCGCGGCCGTGGCGGCGTGCACCTGGCCGTAGCACTCGGCGATCTGCGCCGCCACGCGCTCCCACGTAAAGCGCTCCACGAGGGCCCGCACCCGCGCCCGTTCCGGGGCCAGCGCCAGCAGGTCGGTGATGGCCAGGCGCTGCGCGGCGCCGTCGTCCCAGCGCACCTTGCGCAGCGCAAAGGCGGAATCGGGCAAGTCCAGCGCGCTTTGCGACGTCATGACGACGGGCGTGCCGGCCGCCAGCGCTTCGAGCACGCTGAGGGGAAACACCTCGCCCTGGCTGGGCAAGGCCGCCACGGCCGCCGCATGGTAGGCGCTGGCCAGCAGCGGGTCGGCGTGGTCCAGCGCGCCCAGCCAGCGCACGTGGGGCAAGTCCAGCAGCTGCTGCAGATAAGCCTGCTGTTCGCGCGGCGCGGCGCCGATCAGCACCACGGGGACGCCGCTGCCGGCCAGCGCCTGCGCCAGCCCCAGCTGGTTTTTATACGGCGAAATGCTGCCCACCATCAGCACGAAGGGCACGGCGATGCCCGTCTCGCGCAGGAACAGGTCGCCATTGGCCGTGAAGAAATGCGGGTTGATCCCGTTCGGCAGGACACGGATGGCCTCGCCCGCCAGGCCGAAGCCGTGCACGAGGGCATCGCGCTCGGCCTCGCCCAGGGCGATGACGCGCGTGGCCAGGTGCAGGGCGCGCCGCGTCTGCGCGTAGCTCGTCTGCACCATCCACGCCGTCAGGCGTCCCGCCAGCCGGTCGGCCAGCCGGGCGCGCCAGGCGCTGCCCCGGTTCCAGCTGGGCGCCAGCAGCGGCGACAGCACCACGGGCACGCCCAGCTCGCTGGCCGTTTCCAGGATGCGGTAGGTGCCGTTGCTCGCCGAAAACACGTGCAGCACGTCGAAATCGGCCAGCCGCTCGTGGTTGGCGTCCACCAGCTGCACCGCCAGGGGCCGCGCCGGGTTGGGCGGCAGCCGGTTCAGGGCGGCCACGGTTTCCCGCACTTGCACCTGCAAGCCGCCGTCGCGCTGGAACAGCATGGGATAGGACAAGATACCGACACGCATGGTCATCCTTTCTGGCCGCCGCGCCAGTGACCGGCCGTCAGTACTGCGACTTGACGGCCAGCCAGCGGCCCAGCAGCTTGCGTTGCACTAACTGAAACTCCACGGCGATTTCGTGTTTCAACAGAAAGACCCCGGCGATCCAGCACAGCAAGGTCGCCAGCGCCGTGCCTGCCAGCGCCAGCAGCGGGATGGCATGCGGCATGTCGGCCGGCATCCACAGCAGCATGCACAGCGGCGGCGGACTGCTGATGGCGCACAGGGCCAGGCTCTTGCGCAAGGCGGGCAGCAGGCTGCGCCAGTCGAGATTGCTGAAACGGCGCAGGCAGCGATAGATCAGCCAGCTGCGCAACAGGGTGCTGACGACCACGGCCCAGGCCACGGCCACCAGGCCGAAGGGCGCCGCCAGCAGCAGCGCCGCCACCTTCAGGCCGCCGGCCCAGGCATCGAGCCCCGCCTGCACGCGCATCCGGCCCGTCGCCACGAACAGGTAGCGGGCCATGCTGAACATGCTATACACGGCCGAGGACAGGCACATGATGCGTATCAAGGGCGTACACGCGCTCCATTGCGGTCCGTACAACACTTTGACAAGGGGCAAGGCCATGCAGGCGAGAAACAGGAAAAACGGCCAGGCCAGCGCCGTCATGTAGCTGACCGTGCGCAGGTAGACGGGTCCCGCCCCGCCCTCCTCGCGGTCGCGCGCCGCGAACAGGGGAAACACCACGGGCGAGATGGCGCTCGTGATGGCCTGGTTGAAAATGCTCAGCATGCTTTGCGTCTTGCCGAACAGGGCCAGGCTCTCGATGTCGAGCATCTTGCCGATCACCAGGTCCGGCGCCACCACGCCCGCCTCGTCCACCAGAGCGCCCCCCGTCGCATAGGCGCCGAAGGAGACGATGGCCCGCACGCCCCGCCGTCCCGGCAGCCACGGCAGTTCGCGGGGACGCACGACCAGGCTCGTCAGCAGCGAAGCGGTGGAGCCGGCCAGCACGGCCGCCACCAGGCTCATGTAACTGTGGCCCAGCAGCGCCATGCTCACGCCCACCAGCAGGTTGGTGACGCTGTTGGCGGCGTTGATCGCATAGATGGCGCGAAAGCGCAGTTGCCGCCGCAAGAGGGGCAAGGTCAGCGCGCTGAACGGGATCAGCAGGAAGTTGATCGACAGCAACTGCAGCACCAGGTGCAGGCGCGGCTCGTCGTAGAAGCGGGCCAGCGGGCCGCTGGCGGCCAGCACCAGCGCCGCCAGCAGCCAGGCCACCACCACGCTGGTCGTCAGGGCGGCGCGCAGTTTCTCCGGCGTCAGCACCTTTTCCTGGATCAGGTACTGGCCCACGCCGAAATCGCGCACCACCTGGGCCATGGCCACCAGCACGGCGCCCAGCGAATACACGCCCACCTCGGCCGGCGTCAACAGGCGCGACAGGATCATCGTGGACACGATACTCAACAGCAGCACCGTGTATTTTTCGGCGAAGGAAAAGAAGAAGGAATGGCGCGTGGCATTCATGCGGGACAGCTCCTGGCGCTACACGAGACCGGCATAGAACTGCTGCAGCTGCCGCTCCAGGCGCTGCATGGAATAGTGCTGCTCCGCCTCCAGGCGGGCCTGCTGCCCCATGCGCCGGCGCCGGGCCGGGTCGCGCAGCAGCTCGGCCACGGCCCGGCAGGCGGCCTCCTCGTCGTCCAGCGGCAGCAGCAGGCCGCCGCCGCTGCCGTGCAGGATGTCGCGGGTGCCCGGCACGTCCGTACCCACGGCCGGCACGCCGCACGCCATGGCCTCGATGGTGGCGATGCCGAAACCTTCGTTCTTGCTCAGCAGCAGATGCAGGTCGAAGGCGGGCATCAGCAGGTCGATGCGCGGCTGGAATCCCGCCAGCAGCACCCGCCCCTGCAGTCCCGCCGCCCGCACCTGCTCGCGCAGCAGGTCTTCCAGCGGTCCCGTGCCCGCCAGCACCAGGTACAGGCGGGGAAACTGGGGCAGCAGGCGGGCGAACAGGGCCAGCAGGGCCTGCGGCCGCTTTTGCGCGGACAGGCGGGCCACGCAGCCGATCACCAGCGCGTCCGGCGGCAGTCCCAGCTGCTGGCGCGCCAGCTGCCGCCGCTGCGGCGAGACGGTGAAGGCCTCCGTATCGACGCCGTTCGGGATCACGGCCAGCCGCGTGGCCGGCGCCAGCATGCCGCGGTAGAGGTCGAGGAAATGCCGCATGGCCGACGGCGACACGGCATACACGCCCTTCACGCCGCGGAACGCTTCCTGCAGCAGGGGCCGCTGCCAGGCGCTCAGCGGCTCCAGGGGAAACGCGTTGTGCACGCTGACCACGGCCGGCAGGCGGCAGCGCCGCGCCAGCCACAGGATCGAGGCGCCATAGGTGGTCCAGCAGAAGGCCACGTGCACCAGGTCGGGCCGCAGCCGCAGCAGCGACCGGGCGCCCGCGAGCCGCGCGCGCAGCAGGTTCCAGCGCCGCCAGGCCCAGTGCTCGACGAACAGGGGCGGTTCATACACTTCCACGCGCAGCTGCCGCCGCCGCAGGCCCTGCGCCCAGGCGGCGAAGCCGGGAAAGCGGCGCAGCCCCAGCACGCTGTCGTAGCCGGCCTTGCCCAGCAGCTGCGCCTCCTGCGCCATGCGCAGCTCCATGCCGCCCAGTTCCCCGGAATAGCTGGTGATGAGGACGCGCGGCAGGCGCTTGCGCCGCCCGCGCCACGCTTCGTGGAAATAACCGTGCAGCCACGCCAGTTCCCAGCAGCGCAGGAACAGGGTTTCGCGGTCCCGCCGCAGCCAGGCGCGCAGGGCCGCCACGGCGTCGCGCAGGTAGCGGCCCAGCATCCAGCGCGGCACGCCCAGCCACTCCACGCTGGGCGCCGGCACCGCCAGGCGGCACTGGCCCCGGCCGAACAGGCAGGAGCGCCGCAGGACCCAGTCGCGCCGCACCTGCTGCGCGCGGATGATGTGCGCCACCCTGGCCTGGGGGCAGAACCACGACGGGTTGCCGGCCCGGCAGATATCCAGGTTCAGCTTGGTTTCACTGCCCATGGCATAGCTGCGGCCCTGGGGGCCGATGCTTTCGTCATAGCGGGCGCCCGCCTCGAAGAGACGGCGGCGGATGGCCATGTTGGCGCCCCAGACGAGGCCGGGATACACGGGACCGTCGCGCAGCCCGGGACTGGTGATGCCCCAAGTTAAACCCACGGGGGTCAGGCGCAGCAGCCACTCCGCCGGCGTTTCGCGCCAGGCCGGCACGATGGCGCCGCCGAACAGGCCATGGCCAGGGTGGGCGCGCGCGCACGCCTGCAAACGGCACAGCCAGTCCGGCGCGGGCATGGCATCGTCGTCGCCAAAGACGAACAGCTCGCTGCCGTCGCCGCCCAGGCGCAGGGCGTGCTCGACGGCGCCGTTCAGGGCGGGACTGCGGCCGCGCCGCGCCACATACACGGAACTCAGGGGCAGGCGGCCGCGGAAGGCGGCGATCACCTGCGCCGTGGCGTCGGTGCTGCCATTGTCGGCGATGACGAGGCGCCAGCCGCCCGCAGGCGGATGCAGGCCCTGGTAGGCGCGCAATACCTGGGGCAAGGTGCCGGCGCCATTGTAGGTCGCCATGAGAACGGTCAACAAGGACATGCCTCCTTGGTCTTACCATGACAAAACTGATGTAAAGATTCAACAACGGCGCCAGGCGCGTGGAGCAAGGCCCGGCCGTGTTGATCCAGTGTACTGAGCCTGCCCGCCAGCCCGTTGAGCGGCATCAAGGCCCGGTCCCGTCCGCTACCACCTGGAGCGTCCCCTTTCATGCGCGACATACTCGTTACCGTCATCATCCTGGGCTCCCTGCCCTTCATCCTGAAGGCGCCGTCCATCGGCGGCCTGATGTGGGTCTGGGTCAGCGTCATGAATCCGCACACGCAGGGCTGGGGCTTCGCCACCCACATGCCGTTCGCCTTCATCATCGCCGTCGCCACCGTGCTGGGCCTCGTCATGACGCGCGAGCCGAAAAGCCTGCCGCTCACCCCCGTCAGCGTGCTGCTGCTGCTGTTCGTCGCGTGGATGAACGTGACGGCGCCGTTCGCCCTGCTGCCCGCATCGTCGTGGGAACAATGGAACAAGGTCATGAAGATCATGCTGATGACCTTTGTCGTGATGATGGTGATACGCACGCGGCGCGACATCGTGCGCCTGGTGTGGGTACTGGTCGGCTCGATCGGCTACTACGGCGTGAAAGGCGGCATCTTTACCATCCGCAGCGGCGGCACGGAGCGGGTCTGGGGGCCGGAAGACACTTTCATCGGCGACAACAATTCGCTGGCCCTGGCCCTCATCATCACCATTCCCCTCATGTATTACCTGCAGCAGAACAGCGACCGGCGCTGGCACCGCCATGGCCTGTCGGTGGCGATGCTGCTGTCGGCGCTGGCCGCCCTGGGCTCGTATTCGCGCGGCGCGCTGCTGGCCATCGCCGCCATGGTGCTGTTCATGTGGCTCAAGAGCGACCGCAAGCTGATGCTGGGCGCGCTGCTGGCGGCCGTCACGCCGCTGCTGCTCGCCTTCATGCCCGAGCGCTGGACCGAACGCATGGACACCATCAACACCTACGAGGAAGACAGTTCCGCAATGGGCCGCCTGAATGCGTGGCGCATGGCGTGGAACCTGGCGCGCGACCGCTTCCTCGGCGGCGGCTTCGACGTGTCCGACGCCAGCATCTTTGCCCGCTACGCGCCCAATCCCATGGACGTGCACGCGGCGCACAGCATCTATTTCCAGGTGCTGGGCGAGCACGGCTTCGTCGGCCTGTTCCTCTACCTGGCGCTGGGCATGGCCACCTGGCATACGGCCAGCGTCATCATCCGCCGCACGCGGGGCCAGGCCGAGCTGCGCTGGGCGCACGGCCTGGCCACCATGAGCCAGGCCAGCCTGATCGGCTTTGCCGTGGGCGGCGCCTTCCTCAGCCTGCTGTATTTCGACATGCCCTACTACCTGATGGCGGCCCTGATCGCCACGCGCATCGTCGTCGAGCGGCAGTTGCGGCAAGCCCTGCCCCGGCATGCCCGGGCGCGCGGCAAGGGCGCCAAGGCCGTCGCGGAGCAGCCATGACGCCGGCCAGCCTGTCCATCCTCATCTACCACCGCGTGCTGGCCCGGCCCGACCCCCTGTTTCCCGGCGAAGTCGATGCGCGCCTGTTCGAGCGCCAGCTGCGCCTGCTGCGCCGCTTCCATGCGCCGCTGCCGCTGGCCGAGGCCGTGCAGCGCCTGCGCGACGGCAGCCTGCCGCCGCGCGCCGTCGCCATCACCTTCGACGACGGCTATGCAGACAATGCGCAGGTGGCCCTGCCGCTGCTGCGGCGGCACGCCCTGCACGCCACCTTCTTTATCGCCACGGGCTACCTGGACGGCGGCCAGATGTGGAACGACAGCGTCATCGAAGGCGTGCGCCATGCGCCCGGCGCGCAGCTGGACTTGCGGGCGCACGGCCTGGGCTGCCTGCCCGTCGCCAGCCTGGCGCAGCGCCGCGCCGCCATCGCCACCCTGCTGGGACAGCTCAAGTACCTGCCGTTCGCCCAGCGCCAGCGCCTGGCCCTGCACATCGGCCGGCTGGCCGGTCCCCGCCGGCACGCCTCGCCCATGCTGAGCAGCGCCCAGCTGCGGGAGCTGCAGGCGGCGGGCATGGGGCTGGGCGCGCACACGGCCAGCCACCCGATCCTGTCGACCCTGTCGGCGACGGCGGCGCGGCGCGACATCGCCAATGGCAAGCGCCAGCTGGAAGAGGTGCTGCAGGCCCCCGTGCCGCTGTTCGCCTATCCGAACGGCAAGGCCGGGCGCGACTATGGCGCCGCCCACGTGGACATCGTCAGGAGCCTGGGCTTCACGGCGGCCGTCACCACGGACCGGGGCGTGGCGCGTCCGGGCGACGGTACCGACCTGCTGCAGCTGCCACGCTTTACGCCGTGGGATCGAGGACGGCTGGCGTTTCTGTGGCGCATGCGGCAAAACCGCCTGCAAGCGCCCCCAGCGCCGCAGGATGGCAGCTGAGCCACTGTTCCAGCATCATCAGCAGCCACACCATGGTGCCGTGATAGGCCGGGTGCTCCGCCAGCAGCCGTCCCTGCAGGTCGTCGATGAAGGCGGGCCGCACGATGCCCCGTCCGCGCAGCTGCGTCAGGTTGTCGAAGGCAAAGTCGCGCAGGGCCGCGTGGCTGTGCAGCCACTGGCCGAACGGCAGGCCGAAGCCGTGCTTTTTCTTGCGCACGATGGCCGGCGGCAGGATGTCCGCCAGCGCCCGCTTGAAGAAGGGCCGCAGCCGCGTACCGTCGAGCTTGTCGCGCGGCGCCAGGCGCGCCGCGAACGCCACCATCGCGTCGTGCAGGAAGGGAAACGCGGCCTCCACGCCGGCCAGCTCGCACGCCTTGCGCACCTTCACCAGGTCGTTGTCGGCCAGGGTAAAGCGCATGTCCAGCGCCAGCAGCTCATTGATCTGGCTCAACCCCTGCCCCTGGCGCTGCCAGTACGCGCCGTTCACGCAGCCGGGCGCCATGCCGGGATCGACGGATTCGATGAAGCCCGCCTCCAGCACCGTGCGGCAGCCATGGCGCAGCAGCAGGTTGTAGCTGTCCAGGCGGGCCGGCAGCGTCAGGCTGGCCTGCTCGATGTAGCGGCGCGCCTTTTCCGCCAGGCGCCACGGCTTGCCACCCCGTTCGCGGAACAGCAGCGGCTCGATGAGGAGCTGGCGCAGCATGGCGGGCAGCCGCTCATAGCGCGACAGCAGGGCCTGGTGGGCATAGCGTTCATTGCCGCCAAACAATTCGTCGCCCCCGTCGCCGCCCAGCAGGCGGATCACACCGTCCTCGCGCGCCATCTGCGCGCAGCAGAAGGCGGGGATGGCCGAGGCATTGCCGAACGGCTGGTCGAAGACGGCCGCCATGGCGGGGATGGCGGCCAGCACGTCGGCCGGCGTCACGTAGCGTTCGTGGTGGATGCTGCCCGCATGGCTGGCGGCCAGGCGCGCATACGCCATCTCGTCGTAGCCGGGCGCGTCGAAGCCGATGGAATACGTGCGCGCGGCGCGGCCCGTCACCTGGCCCAGGATGGCGGCCAGGGTGGAACTGTCCGTGCCGCCGCTGAGAAAAGCGCCCGTGGCGGCGGCATCCGCGCCCAGGCTGTTTTCCACGCATTGCCGCAGCAGGCGCAGGAATTCCTGCCGGTTGGCGGCAAAGCTGGCCGGCGTGCGCGCATACGCGTGCTCCTGGAAGGCCAGCTGCCAGTAGCTGCCCTTGCACTGCCTGCCGCCCCGCACGTGCAGGTATTCGCCGGGCAGCAGGCGCTGCTGGCCCACGTAGGCCGTGCCCGGGCCGGGCACCATGTGGAAGAACAGGTAGTGATACAGGGCCTGCGGGTCGAGCGCGCCGCGCACGCCGGGATGGGCCAGCAAGGCGTCCGCCGACGAAGCGAAGACGAGGCCCTGCGACAGGCTCGCATAGCTGAGCGGGTGGATGCCGGCCCGGTCCACGGCCAGCAGGGCCGAGCCGGAAAAGGCATCGAGGATGGCCAGGCAGAACGGCCCGGACAGGCAGGCGCAGGCGGCCACGCCCCGGCTCAGCCACAGGGACGCGAGGCGGCGCGCCACGTCGTCGGGCGAGCCGTCCAGTTCCGGCCGGCCCCAGAGCGCCACCTGCAAGCCGTCCTGCTGGTACAGGTGGCGGCTGCCGTCGATGGCGGCCACGGCCACGCCGCCCACCTCGCCCACGCAGGCGGACAGGGGCGCGCCATCATGGCGCGACAGCGGCGCCGCCATGCGCGCCAGCAGCGCCTCGGGGCCGCCGGCGGGCCGGGCGCCGGCGCCGTCCTGGCCGGAAACGCTGCCCGGCGCCGGAGCGGCGATGTTGCCGGGGATGCCGGATATGGTCGCGGGAATGAGGCCAGGCACGCCCGGCGCGGCAGGCACTTCCGCGCCGCACGCCAGGGGCGCGACGGCGGCGCCGTCCGGCGCAAGGCCGCCGGCCGTGCCCGTGCCGGCCAGCAGCCAGCCGCACAGGCCGCTCATACGAGCACCTCGGCCGGCAGCGGATGGCCGAGAAACGCCGTCGGGCTGGCCGTCAAGCCATAGGCGCCCGACTGGAACACCACCACCAGGTCGCCTTCCCCGGCCCGCGCCAGCTCCATCTGGTCGGCCAGCAGGTCGAGCGGCGTGCACAGGGGCCCCACGACGGAAGCCACTTCCCGCTCGCCCCCGTGCAGGCGGTTGCCGATGGCGACAGGATAATTCTTGCGGATCAGCTGGCCGAAATTGCCCGAGGCCGCCAAATGGTGGTGCAGCCCGCCGTCCGTGACGAGGAATACCTGGCCATGCGACAGCTTGCGTTCAAGCACCTTGCACACATAAATCCCCGCCTCGGCCACGAGGTAGCGGCCCAGTTCCAGGTTCAGGCGCACGCCGGGGGCGGCGCTGTCGAGCAGATCAAGCTGCGCCTGCAAGCCCTCGGCCACGGGCGCCAGGTCGAGCGGCCGGTCGCCGGGGAAGTACGGCACGCCGAAGCCGCCGCCGATATTGAGCGTGCGCAAGGGACCGGGCGCGCTGCCAGCCAGCTGCAAGGCCAGCCGCACGCTGTGGGCCTGGGCTTCCGCCAGGGCCGTGGCGCACAGGTTTTGCGCGCCCGCAAACAGGTGGAAGCCGTGAAAGTCGAGGCCCAGTTCGCCGATGCGGGCCAGCAGGGCCGGCACCTGCGCCGCATCGACGCCGAACGGCTGTGCGCCGCCGCCCATGCGCATGCCTGCCCGGCGCAGGGCAAAGTCGGGATTCACGCGCACGGCCACGCGGGCCGCCACGCCCAGCCGTTCGCTGGCCAGCGCCGTCTTTTCCAGCTGGGCCAGCGATTCCACATTGACCAGCACGCCCGCCGCCACGGCCCGCGCCAGCTCCCCCTCGCGCTTGCCCGGCCCCGCAAAACTGATGCATTGCGCCGGCAGGGGCGTGTCGAGCGCCGTCGCCAGTTCGCCGCCCGAGGCCACGTCGATGCCATCGGCCAGGCCCGCCAGCAGCTGCACCACGGCCGGCATGGGATTGGCCTTCATGGCGTAATGCAGGTGCACGCCGGCCGGCAAGGCGGCACGCAGCTGCGCCACGCGGCGCACGATGTGGCTGCGTTCATACGCGTAGAACGGCGTGCTGCCCACGCGCTGGGCCAGGCGGGACAGCGGCAGGCCGCCCAGCTGCAGCATGTCGCCCGCCACGGCAAACTCGTGCATGGCCGCATGCATGGGCATGGCCGTGTCTTGCAGACCGGGGCCGTTCATGCCGCGCCTCCTGGTTGGACCGCATGGGCTTGCGCCAGTTCCCGCGCCAGCAGCGCGCGGTCGATCTTGCCGTTCGGATTGCGCGGCAAGGATTCGGCGCGGATATCGATCCACAGGGGCACCATGTAGGCGGGCAGGCGCGCGCGGCAGGCGGCCAGCACGGCATCGCGCAGCAATTCCACGCCCGGCGCGGGCGTGACGAGCAAGGCGATGGCCTGGCCCAGCACGGCGTGGGGCATGCCCAGCGCGGCCGCTTCGCCCACCAGGCCGCTCGCATACGCCACTTCCTCCACCTCGGCCGGGCTGACCCGGTAGCCCGACGTCTTGATCATGTCGTCGCTGCGGCCGACGAAATACAGGTAGCCTTCCCCGTCGCGGCGCACCGTGTCGCCGGACCAGACGGCCAGTTCCGGCAGCACCAGCCCGCCCGCCTGGGGCGGCAGGGGCTTGAAGCGCTCGGCCGTGCGCGCCGCATCGTTCCAGTAGCCCAGCGCCACCAGCGCGCCCCGGTGCACCAGTTCGCCCGGCTCGTCGGCGTCGCAGACGCTGCCGTCGGGGCGCAGCACCAGCACTTCCGCGTTGGGGATCGCTTGCCCGATGGAATCGGGACGCCGCTCCAGCTGCTCCGGCGGCAGGTAGGTGGAGCGGAACGCTTCCGTCAGTCCGTACATGAGAAAGACCTGCGCGCGCGGCAGGGCCAGGCGCAGCTTGTCCAGCGTGCTGCGCTGCATCACGCCGCCCGAATTGGTGATGTAGCGCAAGGGCGTGGACAAGGGCCAGCTCAGCTGCGACAGCTGCACCCACAGGGGCGGCACGGCGGCCAGGCCCGTGATGGCTTCCTGCTCCACGGCCTCGACGATATCGCGCAGCAGCAGATAATTCATCAGCACGGCGCAGGCGCCGCTGGCGAAGGCCGTCGTCAGCTGGCTCAGGCCGTAGTCAAAACTGAGCGGCAGCACGCACAGGATGCGGTCCTGCGGCGTGTTGCCCAGGTAGCCGGACACGCTGAGCGCGCCCGCCAGCATGTTCCGGTGCGACAGGATGACGCCTTTCGGGCTGCCCGTGCTGCCCGAGGTGTACAGGATGGCGGCCATGTCCGTGTCGATCACCCGGTGCGGCGCGGGCGGGCGCAGGGCGGCGCCGGCCAGCGCGGCGTTCCACGACAACAGCCGCGCGGCGCCCAGGCGGCCCTCCGGCGCCGGTTCGCCCGTCAGCAGCACCGTCTGCAGGTCCGGGCAGGCGGCCAGCGCCGGACCGAGCTGCGCCAGCCGCTCGCGCGACGTGACGAGGATGGCGACGTTGCAGTCGGCCAGGATATAGGCCACCTGCTCCGGCTTGAGCAGGGGATTGACGGGCACGAAGACGCCGCCGGCCGCCGCCGCGCCGAACATGGCGCTGACGTTTTCCGGACGCTTTTCCAGGTAGACGGCCACGCGCGCGCCGCGCCGCAAGCCGAGGGCCAGCAGGGCCCAGGCGCAGTCGCGCACGGACTGCGCCAGCGCGCCATACGCCAGCGCCTCGCCCTGCCAGGACAGGGCCGGCGCCTCGGGCGTGCGGCGTGCCGCGTCGAAGATCAGTTCGTGTATCAGTGTTGCCATCGTGTCGCCCCCGCGTTGTCATGATTGCCATGCATCCCCCATGATTCAGACAAACGGACACAGCTGTCTTGATTTTTATCAAGCAAGCGGTGCGGCAAGACAGTTGCAGCAACACTTGAGGCGGCGCAAGACCGGCGCCGGCCGCTGCGTTCTAATGGACAGCGTTGGCTGCATAGCCGCCCCATCCGTGACCGCCATGGCCCTGTCCGCGCATTTTCCCCTGCTGCAGCGCATCGCCGCCAGCCTCCGCCAGCTGGGCTGGCGCGACAGCGCGTGGCTGGCCATGGCGCGCCTGCTGGCGCGCGTGCCGGGCCAGCGCTGTGCCCTGTACCGCTACCAGTTCGTGGCGCAGGCCGTGGCGCCCGGCTCGCTGTGCCGTGGGCGCGGGCGCAACATCACCGTCACGCCGTGCCTGGCGGAGGCGGACCTGCCGCCCGGCCCCATGCGCCGCCCCGGCGTGCTGCGCGCGCGCTACGGCCAGGGCGCGCAATGCCTGGTGGCGCGCCACGCGCAGGCGCCCGCGCAGATGGCCGGCTGGCTGTGGCTGCTGCGCCACGGTTGCCAGGAGGACGAGGTGCGCGCCCGCTATGCGCTGGCGTCAGAGCAGTCGTCGTGGGACCTGGACGTCTGGGTGGCCCCGGGGCAGCGCGGCGGCCTCGTCTTCGCCCGCCTGTGGGAGGAAGCCAATGCTGTGCTGCACGCGCAGGGCGTGCGCTGGTCGTGCAGCCGCATCTCGCGCTTCAACCCGGCCTCGCTGGCGGCCCATGCGCGCCTGGGCACCCACGGGCTGGGCACGGCCACCTTTCTCCGCTGCGGGCGCTGGCAATGGATGGCCGCCAGCCTGCCGCCCTATCTGCACCTGTCGCGCCATCCCGGCGACGCGCCCTGCCTGGCCTTCGACACGTCTTCCCTGCCGCACTACCCTTCCCTGGAGCTGACATGCCGCATCTTGAAGCAGTAAAGCACATCCTCGACACCACGCTGGGCCTGAACGGGCGGGCGCTGGAAGCCCACACGCCGCTGCTGGGCAGCGTGCCGGAGCTCGATTCGATGGCCGTGATCGGCGTGATCGCCGCGCTGGAAGAGCACTTCGGCATCATCGTTGCCGACGAGGACATCCACGCCCGCCATTTCAGCACGGTGGGCACCCTGCACGACTTCGTCTTTGCAAAGCTGCGGCCATGAACCGCGCCGCCACCGACACGTTGCCCCTGCTGCCCTTCTTCCTGCCGGCCAGCGGCGGCCAGCGCTACTGCCTGCTGCACCTGCCGCCGCCGGGCCGCAACGCGCGCGGCGGCATCGTCTACCTGCACCCGCTGGCCGAAGAACTGAACAAGAGCCGCCACGTGGCCGCCGCGCAGGCGCGCGCCTTTGCCGCCGCCGGCTACAGCGTGCTGCAGATCGACCTGTATGGCTGCGGCGACAGCAGCGGCGACTTCGGCGACGCCCGCTGGCCCATCTGGCACAACGACCTGCACCTGGCCTGCGCCTGGCTGGCGCAGCGCGTCGACGGCCCGCTGACCCTGTGGGGCTTGCGCCTGGGCGCCCTGCTGGCCCTCGATTTCGCCAGCCGCGCCCAGCTGCCGCTGGCGCGCCTGCTGCTGTGGCAGCCCGAGCTGGACGGGCGGCGCTGCATCGACCGCTTCCTGCGCCTGCGCCTGGCGGCGCGCCTGCTCGATGGTGGCGCGCCGGACGCGCCCGGCCAGGCGCGCGCCGAACTGGCCAACGGCCGGCCCGTCGAAGTGGCGGGCTACCTGCTGGCCAGCGCCCTGGCGCACGCCATCGACGACGTCCATGCCGGCGCGCTGCTGCCCGCCGTGCCCGTGTACTGGCTCGATTACCGCGCGCCGCAGCAGGCCTGCGCCGCGCCGCCGCGCCAGCTGGCGCAGCAGTGGCGCAGCCAGGGCGCCGCCGTGCACATGGCCACCTTCGGCGACGGCCCCTTCTGGCACAGCGGCGAGTTGCTGGCCTGCCCGCAGCTGCTCGACGCCACGCGCCAGCTGTGCCGCGACTGGCTGGACGACGACGGGAGCGCGCCATGAAGCGCGACGGCGGGCAGGCGCAGGCCGTGCGCCAGCTGGCGCTGCGCTTTCGCAGCGCGGCCGGGGATGGCGACGCCGACGCGCAGGCGCGCATGGTGGGCATCCTCAGCCTGCCCGAGGCGCCCGGTCCGCGCGGCGTCCTCGTCGTCACGGGCGGGCCGCAGTACCGCGTGGGCAGCCACCGCCAGTTCACCCTGCTGGCCGCCGCCCTGGCCGCGCGCGGCCTGCCCGTGCTGCGCTTCGACCTGCGCGGCATGGGCGACAGCGAGGGCAGCGCGCGCGATTACCGCGCCGCCGGTCCCGACATCGCCGGCGCGCTGGCGCAATTCTTCGCCACCGTGCCGTCCCTGCGCGAAGTGGTGCTGTGGGGCTTGTGCGACGGTGCCACGGCCGCCGCCTGCCATGCGCCGCGCGATGCGCGCATCCAGGCCCTGGTCCTGCTCAACCCCTGGGTGCGCAGCGAGGCGGGCCTGGCGCGCGCCACCCTGCGCCACTATTATTTGCCGCGCCTGCTGCAGCCGGCCTTCTGGCGCAAGCTGGCGCGCGGCGGCGTGCGCCTGGGCGCCAGCCTCGCCTCGCTGCGCCAGGTGGCGGCGGCCAGCCAGGGCGCGGCGGCGCAGGAGCCCGACGCGCC
>NZ_JBWKUP010000030.1:0-27213 GCF_059420905.1 Janthinobacterium sp. GW821-FHT03C08
GACTGTTAATTGTTAAAGAACGGTATTCGGTACTGCTTATTTGCTACTCTCGCGCTATCGACAAAGCGTTGTGTTTGCCAGCTGCGAAGAAGAAAGAGTATGAAGCATTTCGCTAAATCCGTCAACCTTCTTTTTTCACCCTGCTTTACTCGGCATTTGCATGCGTCGTTCAGCGAGGGGGCGAATTATAGCCCTGCCCTGCACGCGCCGCAAGGATTAATTTTCCAGGCACGCACAGGCGCGCCACCGCCCAGCAAGCCCGCCCTTCACTTCAAGCGCCCATTTGTGCAGCCTGTCGCAATCGGCTGGCATCGCGCCATCGCTTTAGGCACAGTGGCAACATCAGACTCTGACACGGCACAACAACAGGTTAAACTTGTCCGCCGCGTCGATTAACTCTTGTATCTTGTATTTGAAAGCGTCCACATGCTCCCGATTTCCAACCTGCCACAACTGTTGAAAACCATCCTCGCCTGGTTGCAACGGGCATTCGACGCGACCACGACATGGGTCACCCAGCTGTCCTGGTGGAAGTTTTTCCTGTTTGCCGCACTGGCCCTGATCGCCGGCTCGATTCTGCAAGATGAGCTGTTCTCCTCCAGCCCGAACGAGGAAGTCGTCATCAAATCCCACAAGCGGGCCAGCAAGGGCACGGGGGAAACGAATATCCTGATCGACGATACGGGCATCCACTTCAACCCCCGCAACAGCAAGAACCGGCGCAGCAGCACGGCCGATGCCGCCAGCGAGCCGGCCGATGCCACCGAGACGGACGAGCACGCAAATACCGTGCCGCCGGAACCGCCCGAGCCGCCAGCGGCCCCTGCGGCGCCGGCCAAGCCCAGTTATCCGGTGACGACCAATGCTTCCGGGGAAGAAGTCCACATCGAACTGCCGCCGCAAATCGGCGAAGAGCTGTCGAATGCCATCGAGGAAGCCGTCGATGATGCAGCAGAGCAAAAAGTGTCACGCTACCACCAGCAGGCTTCCACCTGGTTCAAGAGCTTTGTCTCGCTGCTGGTACTGGCCCTGTTCGCCATGAAGGCCCTCGTCGGCGGCAAGAAACGCGCCGAAGCGGAAACGGTCACGGCAAACGAAGCGGCAGAGCGCGAATCCATGCAGCGCCAGCTCAGCGAAGCGAAGATGCAGATGATGCAGGCGCAAGTCGAGCCGCACTTCCTGTTCAACACCCTCGCTTCCGTCGAGCATTTGATCCAGGTCGATCCGCCGCGCGCCGCCAAGATGCAGCGCAGCCTGATCCAGTACCTGCGCGCCGTGCTGCCGCAAATGCGCGACAACGCCCTGATCACCAACCTGGGACGCGAGGCGGACATGGTGCAGGCGTACTTGAACCTGCTGAAGATGCGCATGGAAGAGCGCCTGACCGTCGATTTCCAGATTCCCGACGGCCTGCGCAGCGCCGCCTTCCCGCCCATGATGCTGCAATCGATGGTGGAAAATGCCATCAAGCATGGCCTGGAAGTCAAGCCGGAGGGCGGCACCCTGCGCATCGTGGCGGAAGTGGCGCACAGCAAGCTGCGCGTGACGGTCACCGATGACGGCCTGGGCTTTGGCGTCGTGCCCAGCGATGGCACGGGACTGGGCTTGCCCACCATCCGCGAGCGGCTGAAGCTGCTGCATGGCGACCAGGGCAGCCTGACCATTACGCCAAATCAACCCAGTGGCGTGTGCGCCGTGATCGAAGTGCCGTATCAGCTGTCCAAATAAGGTGTATCAATTCGGCAGTTGATAAAAACGCCAAATCATTGAATAATCAATCTTCGCCTGTTCACACTTGAGACCTATGCCTACCGCTATTATTGCCGACGACGAAAGACTGATGCGCGACCAGCTGCGCCTGCGCCTGGGCCAGGCCTGGCCCGAACTGGAAATCATCGGCGAAGCCAAGAATGGCGACGAAGCGATCGAACTGGTGGAACAACTGAAGCCGGACTTTGCCTTCCTCGATATCCGCATGCCGGGCAAGACGGGCATGGAAGCGGCCCAGGTGATCGGCGGCAAGACCCACATCGTCTTCGTCACGGCCTATGACACCCACGCCGTCGAGGCGTTCGAGCGGGGCGCCGTCGATTACGTGCTCAAGCCGCCCGAGCATGAACGCCTGCTGGTGACGGTGGAGCGCCTGAAAACCCATCTGAACAAGCCGGCGCTGGACGTCAACAGCAGCGTCACGGCCATGCTGTCGCAGCTGGCGGAAAAGATCACGGCCAAGCCCGCCTACCTGCAATGGATACAGGCCAGCATCGGCCAGGACTTGCGCATGATCCCCGTGGAAGAGATCCTGTTCTTCCGCTCGGACGAAAAATATACCTGCGTGCAGACGGCCAAGTACGAAGCCTTGATCCGCAAGCCCGTGCGCGACCTGGCCGAAGAGCTCGATCCTTCGCTGTTCTGGCAAATCCACCGCGCCACCCTGGTCAACGTGAATGCCATCGAAGGCGTGACGCGCGACATCCGCGGCCGCCACCTGGTGCTCATCAAGGGCAAGGCCGACAAGCTCGAAGTGAGCCGCAGCTTCCTGCACCTGTTCAAGCAAATGTAATCGCGCACCGCCGCCCGGCCCTCGCCGGCTCGGCGCCTTGATCTCTTCCTTTCCCCTTCCTGCGCCACATCAAGCCACGCTGCGCCAGCAGGCATAGGCTACAGAAAGTCCCGTCCGCCGTTGCCGCCCTGCCTTCGTTCACGTTCGCAAGGAGAACCCCATGCCCGACCGAGGCAGCTCCACATTGCTGCGCATGCTGCCCCTGGGCATGGCGGCGGCGCTCCTGCTGTGCCTGTTTCCTCCCCTGAAAGCCAGCAGGCAAAGGCAGGCGCGCGGCCAGGCCATCATCGACAGCGCCAGCGATGCCATCATCAGCATCGACAGCCGGCAACTCGTCCTGCATGCCAACGCCGCCGCAGCCAGGCTGTTCGGCGACACGCCGGCCGGCATGCGCGGCATGCGTCTGGGCCACTACATCCTGCGCGACTTGCGCAGCCTGGGCAAGCACGATGGCGATCCGCCGTTCGATGACATCAGCCAGGAGCTGCGCCTGACAGGCCGGCGCGCCACCGATTACACCCTGACGGGCCGGCGCAGCGATGGCGCCATGTTTCCGCTGGAAGGGTCGCTCTCGGCCATGCAGGAAGATGGCCGCAGCGTGTTTACCATCATCGTGCGCGACATCAGCGCCCGCAAGCAGGTGCATGAACAGCTGGCCCGCTCCTTTTCGCAGCTGCGTGAACTGTCGAGCGCGCTGCAATCCATCCGCGAAGAGGAACGCAAGCATATCGCGCGCGAACTGCACGACGACCTGGGCCAGTTGCTGGCCACCCTGCGCGTTGACCTGACCCTCGTGCGCCAGCACACGGACACGACCTTGCCCCTGCAGGCGCTGCTGCAGGGCATGGATGGCTTGCTGGTCACGGCCATCACGTCGCTGCGCCGCATCGCCAGCAACCTGCGTCCGCGCGCGCTCGATGAAGGGGGACTGTATTTCGCCCTGCAAAAGCTGCGCCACGATTTCCTGCAGCGCCGCACCGTGCATTTTGACTTGCTGGCCGACGAAGCCGACCTGGTGCTCGACGATGCGCGCAGCACGGCCATCTACCGCATCGTGCAGGAGGCGCTGACGAATATCGCGCGCCACGCCGAGGCGAGCCACATCACCATCGCCCTGCACCGCATCGACTCCTCACTGGCGATCACCATCCAGGATGACGGGCGCGGCATCGCCGAGCGCGACCTGGAAAAGGCCACGGCCCTGGGATTGCTGGGCATGCGCGAACGGGTGTGGGGCTTGAATGGCAGCATCCATATCGGCGCCGACAGCGAACTGGGTGGAACACGCATCGAAATTTCGCTGCCCATGCAGGCGGAAGTGATGGAAACAGCCCTGCCATAAAAAAAAGGCGCCCGCAGGCGCCCTTGCTCTTGGCAAAAACCGTGCTTAGAACTTGTGGGTCATGCCCAGCTGATACATCGATTTTTCGCTGAACTGGTCGCGGCCACCGTAGACGTACACGGCGGTACGCTTCGACAGCGGGTAGTCGTAGCCCAGGCCGTAGGCCTTGGCCGTTTCCTTGCCGCTCACGGTGTTGCTGTCTTGCTTCTGTTTCACGTAGCTGACCTTGATGGCGCCGCCGCCGATGTCATAGGCCAGGCCCAGCAGGTAGCTCTTGAATTCGCCCGTGGCAGCGACGTCGGTATCCGCTTTCGAGTAATCGAAGGTGACTTTGGCCGGGCCGAATTTGTAGCCGCCGCCAACGATCCACAGTTTTGGTTCAGCCGCTGCGTTGGCAACGGACTGCACTTTCTTCTGGTAGCCGGCGTGCGCGCTGGCTGGACCCTGGTCATACGTGGCAACCACGCTGAAACCCGAATCGGCATCCTTGATTTCGCTGGCAACGTATTGGCCGCTGACCACGAAACCGCTGAACGACGGGCTGTTGTAGGTCACGGCATTGCTGACGCGCGATACGCCCACCACCGATGCGCTAGGAATGGCTTGCGCGCCGTTTGGCGACTGGCCGCCGCGCATGACTGGCTCATTGATCTTGCCGATCACGCCATAGGTGTTGAAAGGATCGACGCGGGCCAGGGTGCCGTCGATCAGGTCCTTGGTGCGGCCCAGGTAGACGGTACCGAAGTCGCCGGTCAGGCCGACCCATGCCTGGCGATCGAACAGGGTGTTCGCGGTCGCTTGCGCGCCGGTGTCAGCCTTGAATTCGCTTTCCAGGTTGAAAATGGCTTTCAAGCCATTACCCAGATCTTCCGTGCCCTTGAAACCAAGGCGCGACGCTTGATTTTCACGTTCCAGCAACGCACCGCCAGTGGTCTTGGCAATGCCCAGATCGACCACGCCGTAGACGGTGACGTTCGATTGTGCTTGTGCCGTGGCTGCCGCGAAGGCGCCGATGATCAATGCTGCCAGAGTAATTTTTTTCACTTGAGATTCTCTACATTAGGTTGGACAAGATGTGCTGCTTAGCTGCTGAACCGAATCATGCCAACCAAATACTTCAACAATATGACATCGACAAGATGTTGCTTTTTGGCACAACACCGTGTTACATAAAAACAACAGGCGAAAAAAAACCGCCCGCAGGCGGTTCTTCTTGCAGCACGCCCGCTTACTTCAGGCGGCAGCTCAGCAGCCAGTAGTATTCCAGGCGCTTCATGCGGATTTCGCGGGCCGAGTGGGCAAACTTCTTGCGCAGATGGCTATCCGACGGGAAATTCTTCAGCACTTCGTAGCGCTCGCCTCCCTCCGTCGTGCGGAACTGGTGGGTATTGCCTTCCAGGTCGGTGCGCGCGATGACCGTGCTGCTGCCATCAACATACGAGTTGTCGATCAGCACCAGCAAGATGTCCTTGCCCAGCTTGCTGCGCAACTGCTTCAGGTACTTGTCCTGGTCTTCGCGCTTCACGTGCGACCACCAGAAACCGGCAAACACGGCCGTGAACTTGCCCAGCAGGTCATCGGGCAGGTTGAAGGCGTCGAGCTTGGCGAAGGTGACGTTGTCCGGCAAGCCGCGGGCCTGGGCCAGCGCCAGCATTTCATCGTTGATGTCGGTCGCCAGCACGGTCTCGGCCGTCTCGGCGATCACTTCCGTCCAGTAACCGGTGCCGCAGGCCAGCTCCAGCACGGTGTGGCCTTCCAGCGCGTCGGCGACCTTGTCGCGCAATACTTCCAGGTCTTCCTGGCGTTCGGGCTTGTCATAGACGCGCTCGTACTGCTGCGCGATGGTGGCGTAATATTTGGCAAGCTGATCGGTAATCATGTGTTTCTTCTCTTCGTAAATAAGCTGGGCCAGGCACATCGCCCGCCCGTGTCCTGCATTGTTATAGTTCGTAGTGCTCTTTCTCGCCGCTCATCGCCTGCTCGATGAGCTTGCGGTTCAGGGTCGGCGTGAGCAACTCGATAAAGGTATAAATATAGCTGCGCAAATACGCGCCCTGCTTGACGGCCACGCGCGACACATTCATGCCGAACAGGTGCCCGACAGGGATGGCGCGCAAGCCTTTGTCGCGCTCGGCATCGAAGGCCATACCCGCTATGATACCAATCCCCATGCCCAACTCGACATAAGTCTTGATCACGTCCGCGTCGATGGCCTCGAGCAAGACGTCCGGTTTCAGGCCCCGCAGCACGAAAGCGTGGTCGATCTTGTTGCGTCCGGCAAACGCACTGTCATAGGTAATCAGGGGGAAGGCGGCGATTTCTTCCAGGGTCACGGACTTCGACTTGAGCAGCGGATGGTCGACGGGCACCACCACCACATGCTCCCATTGATAGCAGGGCAAGGTGATCAGGCCATCGATGGCGGCGATCGATTCCGTGGCAATCGCCAGGTCGGCCTGGTCGCGCTGCACCATTTCGGCGATCTGGCGCGGATTGCCTTGCAGCAATGATAATCTTACTTTCGGGAACTTCAGCATGAAGGCCTGTACCACCTTGGGCAAGGTGTAGCGCGCCTGCGTATGCGTGGTGGCAATGGTAAAGCTGCCGCTGTCCTGCGCCGCGAATTCCTTGCCGATGCGCTTCATGCTGTCGATTTCCTGCATGATCAGCTCGACGGACTCCAGCACCAGGCGGCCCGGCTCCGTCAAGCCGCGGATGCGCTTGCCGTGGCGCGTGAAGATATCCACGCCCAGTTCCTCTTCCAGCTCGATAATGGCCTTCGACACGCCCGGTTGCGACGTAAACAAGGCCTTGGCGGCGTCCGTCAGGTTGTAATTCTGCCGGACCGCTTCGCGCACGAAGCGCAGTTGATGGAGATTCATTGCTGGATTTGCCCTAGATTGCCGTGATTTGCCGAAGTTCCGCCCCACCCATGATTTTATGTTCATGCATATACGCATATCGCATATAAGCAAATGCGTACTTAGTAGTTTGGATTAAACGCCAAGTTTATTACTATTGCGGGTACTTTGGGGGTGAAAGCATGACTTTGTCTTATATAGTCTCAGGATTTGCCGTAGGATTACTCGTAGGAATGACCGGCGTGGGCGGCGGTTCGCTGATGACGCCCCTGTTAACCCTGCTGTTTGGCGTGCCGCCCTCCGTGGCCGTGGGCACCGACCTGGCCTTTGCCTCGATCACCAAGAGCGCCGGCACCCTCACGCACCGCCTGCGCGGCACCATCCGCTGGGATATCGTCAAGCGCCTGTGCATCGGCGCCCTGCCCGCCGCCGTCCTCGCGACCCTGGCGCTGAAATCGTTCGGCACCCTGTCGCCGGAAATCGGCCAGATCATCCGCTATTCCATCGCCGCCTCCGTGCTGCTGACGGTGGTGGCGCTGATCTTCAAGGGCCGCATGCTGGCCTGGATCAATGCCCACCCCGAAAAACAATTACAAGGCAACAAGCTTTCCGCCGCCACCATCATCGCCGGCGCCGTGCTGGGCGTGCTGGTGACGGTGTCGTCGATCGGCGCCGGCGCCATCGGCGCGACCCTGCTGGTGATGCTGTATCCACGCATGACGTCGGCCGAAGTGGCGGGCACCGATATCGCCTACGCCGTGCCCCTGACGGCCATCGCCGCCCTCGGCCACTGGTGGCTCGGCTCCATCCACTGGGAATTGCTGGCCTCCCTGCTGGTCGGTTCCCTGCCCGGCATCACGCTCGGTTCCTGGGTGGCGCGCTCCGTGCCGGAAAGGTTTTTACGCGTGCTGCTGGCGATGACCTTGACCGGCGTGGCAGTAAAGCTAATCTATTAAGTGGCAAGAGCAGTATCAAGAACATAATCCCAGGCAATCTTCCAGCACCCCGGCTTTTTTAGGAATTGATATGTACCATTACGATCAGTACGACCACCTCATCATCAAAGAACGCATCGCCCAGTACCGAGACCAGGTTGCGCGCCGTATCGCCAATGAGCTGACGGAAGAGGAATTCATTCCGCTGCGCCTGCAAAACGGCCTGTACATGCAGCGCCATGCCTACATGCTGCGCATCGCCGTGCCGTACGGCTTGCTGTCGTCCAAGCAGATGCGCATGTTCGCGCACATCGCGCGCAAGTACGACCGCGGCTATGGCCACTTCACGACGCGCCAGAACATCCAGTTCAACTGGATCGAGCTGGAACAGACCCCCGATATCCTCACCGACCTGGCTTCCGTGGAAATGCACGCGATCCAGACGTCGGGCAACTGTATCCGTAATACAACATCGGACCCGTACGCCGGCGTCGCCGCCGATGAAATCATCGATCCGCGCCCGTACGCGGAAGTGCTGCGCCAGTGGAGCACCTTCCACCCCGAGTTCATCGCCCTGCCGCGTAAATTCAAGGTGGCCATCAATGGCGCCGTGGAAGACCGCGCCGCCATCGCCGTGCACGACATCGGCTTGACGGCCGTGCGCAACGCCGCCGGCGAAGTGGGCTTCAAGGTGATGGCGGGCGGCGGCATGGGCCGCACCCCCATCCTGGGCAGCGTCGTGCGCGAATTCCTGCCGTGGCAGCACTTGCTGACCTACATCCAGGCCATCATGCGCGTGTACAACCTGCATGGCCGCCGCGACAACAAATACAAGGCGCGCATCAAGATCTTGCTCAAAGCCATCGGCGTGGAAGAATTCACGCGCCAGGTGGAAGCGGAGTGGGTCGACCTGAAGGACGGTCCGGAAACCCTGACGCAGGAAGAAATGCAGCGCGTGGCGGATTTCTTCAATCCGCCCGCCTATGCCACCCTGCCGGAATTCGACTACCAGGCGGAGCATGCGGACAACAAGGCCTATGTGAACTGGCTGGCGCGCAACGTCAAGCCGCACCAGCGCCCCGGCTACGTGGCCGTCGTGCTGTCACTGAAGAAAACGGGCGTGCCGCCGGGCGACGCGACGGCCGAGCAGATCGACTTCGTGGCGGATCTCTCCGACCGCTACAGCTTTGGCGAACTGCGCGTGACGCATGAACAGAACCTGGTGCTGGCCGACGTGGAACAGACGAAACTGTTCAAGCTGTGGCAGGAAGCCAAGGCGCATGGCCTGGCCACGCCGAATATCGGCTTGCTGACGGACATGATCTGCTGCCCCGGCGGCGATTTCTGCTCGCTGGCCAACGCCAAGTCCCTGCCGATCGCGGCCGCCATCGCGGAACGCTTCGACAGCATCGACTTCCAGCACGACATCGGCGAGATCGAACTGAATATTTCCGGCTGCATCAATGCCTGCGGCCACCATCACGTGGGCAGCATCGGCATCCTCGGCGTCGACAAGGATGGCAGCGAATGGTACCAAGTGTCGATCGGCGGCGCGCAGGGCAACCACGCGGCCATCGGCAAGATCATCGGACCATCGTTCTCCGCCTTGCAAATGCCGGAAGTCATCGGCCGCCTGCTGCACGTCTATGTGCGCGACCGCCACGAAGGCGAGCGCTTCGTCGATACGGCCCAGCGCCTGGGCCTGGCACCGTTCAAGGAACACGTATATGCAACGCCGATCACCGTCGGCAACCTGGTGGGAGAAGACGAATATGTTTGAAGTACGCGAAGAAATCATCAAGAACGCCGCCGTGGTGCCGAATACCTGGGGCTTGCTGCGCCTCGATGAGGGCGACGCGCCGGACACGGTCGTCGTGCCCGCCGGCAAGGTCATCGTGCCCCTGCCCGTGTGGCAAGCCCAGCGCGAGACCCTGCTGGCTCGCCTGCCCGACATCGGCGTGTGGCTGGCCAGCGACGAGCGCCCGGAAGAACTGGCGGCCGACGTGGCGCAACTGCCCGTCATCGGCGTGGATTTCCCGAAATTCACGGATGGCCGCGGCTACTCCATCGCCTTCAATCTGCGCGCCCGCCTGGGTTTCCGTGGGGAATTGCGGGCCATCGGCGACGTCTTGCGCGACCAGCTGTTTTCCATGCACCGGGTAGGCTTCGACGCGTATGCGACGCGGCCGGACCGCAGCATCCATGACGCCCTGAAAGGTTTATCGGTCTTTTCGGAAACCTACCAGGCTTCCTGGGATGACAAGTCGCCGCTGTTCCGCCGCCACCACCGCGTCGGCCAGAATCCCGACCTCGACAACGCGGCCGGCATCTAAGAAAGCTGGCCATGAGCGACCTCTCTACTTTAATTGACGCCACCGAGCAAACGCTGACACGCATCGCCGCGGACTTTTCGCCGGCCGTGTTCGCGTCCAGCCTGGCAGCCGAAGACATGGTGCTGACCGACATGATCCTGAAGGCAAAGCTGCCCATCGGCATCTTTTCCCTGGAAACGGGCCGGCTGCACCAGGAAACCCTGGCCGTGCTCGACAAGGTCAAGGCGCACTACGACCACGACATCACCCTGTACCGCCCGCAGCCGGAGCTTGTCGCTGCCTACGTGGAACAGAACGGCCTGAACGCCTTCTACAACAGCGTCGAGATGCGCCGCGAATGCTGCCGCATCCGCAAGGTCGAGCCCCTGGGCCGCGCCCTGGCCGGCAACAAGGCCTGGGTCACGGGACAACGCCGCGCCCAGTCCACCACGCGCGCCGAATTGCACGTGCAGGAAGAGGACGCGGCGCACGCCATGACGAAGTTCAATCCGCTGGCCGACTGGTCGGAAGAAGACGTGTGGGCCTACATCCGCGCCAATGACGTGCCGTACAACGCGCTGCACGACCAGGGCTACCCGTCCATCGGCTGCGAACCGTGCACGCGGGCCGTCCAGCCGGGCGAAGACGTGCGCGCCGGACGCTGGTGGTGGGAAAATCCGGATTCCAAGGAATGCGGCCTGCATATGGTGGACGGCAAGTTGATCCGCATCAAATCCGTGGCAGCCTGAACAGACATAACAGACGCAGCAGAACAAGAAAGCATCCAATATGAGCAATATTTTGAACCAGCGCCACCTCGACAGTCTTGAGTCGGAAGCCATCCACATCATGCGCGAAGTGGCGGCCGAATCGGCCAACCCCGCCCTGCTGTTTTCCGGCGGCAAGGATTCCGTCGTCCTGCTGCGCCTGGCCGAGAAGGCCTTCCGCCCAGGCAAGTTTCCATTTCCCCTCGTGCACATCGACACGGGCCACAACTTCCCGGAAGTCATCACCTTCCGCGACAAGAAGGTGGCGGAACTGGGCGAGCGCCTGATCGTCGGTTCCGTGGAAGACTCCATCAAGCGGGGCACCGTGCGCCTGCGCAACCCGGCCACGGATTCGCGCAATGCGGCGCAAGCCGTGACCTTGCTGGAAACCATCGCCGAACACGGTTTTGACGCCTGCATCGGCGGCGCCCGCCGCGATGAAGAGAAGGCCCGCGCCAAGGAACGCATCTTTTCCTTCCGCGACGAATTCGGCGCCTGGGACCCGAAAGCCCAGCGCCCGGAACTGTGGGACCTGTATAACACCCGCGTGCATCCCGGCGAAAACATGCGCGTCTTCCCCATCTCGAACTGGACGGAACTGGATGTGTGGCAATACATCGCCCGCGAGCAGCTGGAATTGCCGCCGATCTACTTTGCGCACGAGCGCCAGGTGATCCCGCGCAACGGCCTGCTGGTGCCGCTGACGGACCTGACGCCGCCACGCGACGGCGAAACGGTGGAAACGCAGGTCGTGCGCTTCCGCACGGTGGGCGACATATCGTGCACCTGCCCCGTGTCGTCCGACGCGGCCACGGTGGACGCCATCATCGCCGAGACGGCAATCACGCAAATCACGGAGCGGGGCGCCACCCGCATGGATGACCAGACTTCCGAAGCCTCGATGGAAAAACGCAAGAAAGCAGGGTATTTCTAATGAACGCAGCAATCCAGAACACCACTCTCACCGACAGCGTCGAACGCGGCATGTTGCGCTTTATCACGGCCGGTTCCGTCGATGACGGCAAGAGCACGCTGATCGGCCGTTTGCTGTTCGACAGCAAGGGCATCTTCGCCGACCAGCTCGACGCCATGTCGCGCTCCAAGCACAAGCGCACGGTGGGCGACACGGTCGACCTGTCGCTACTGACGGACGGCCTGGAAGCGGAACGCGAGCAAGGCATCACCATCGACGTGGCCTACCGCTACTTTGCCACGCCGAAACGCAAGTTCATCATCGCCGACACGCCGGGCCACGAGCAATACACGCGCAACATGGTCACGGGGGCGTCCACCGCCGACGCCGTCATCATCCTGATCGACGTGTCGAAGGTCAAACTCGGTGACGATGGCAGCGTGGAACTGTTGATCCAGACCAAACGTCATTCGACCATCGCCCACCTGCTGCAGATCGAGCACGTGGTCGTCGCCGTCAACAAGATGGACCTGGTCGATTACGATGAAACGGTGTACAAGCGCATCGTCGCCGCCTACCGCGAATTCGCCCAGTCGCTGGGCTTGAAGGACATCACGCCGATTCCATTGTCGGCATTGACGGGCGACAACGTCGTCGAACGGGGCGAGAAGCTGGGCTGGTACACGGGTCCCACCCTGATCGAGCTGCTGGAATCCTTGTCCGTCTACGACGAATCGCACGACGCGCCCTTCCGCTTCCCCGTGCAACTGGTGGCCCGTCACAACGGCCACGAAGCGAACGACTTCCGCGGCTACATGGGCCGCATCGAGGCGGGCAAGGTCAGTATCGGCGACACCCTGGTGGTGCAGCCCTCGGGCCAGACGGCAACAGTGAAAGATATCGTCACCCTGGACGGCTCGCTGCCGACGGCCGTGGTGGGCCAGTCCGTGACCCTGCTGCTCAATGAATACCTGGACATTTCGCGCGGCGACCTGCTGGCCAGCAGCGAGCGCCCCGCCACCCTGCTGAAAACAGTGGTGGCCGACGTGTGCTGGCTGTCGGAAGACGCGCTGGACCTGCGCCGCAAGTACTGGATCAAGCATGGCACCAAGCAGACGGCGGCCAAGGTGACGGCGATCGACTCCATCCTCGACATCAACACGCAGCAGCGCCATCCGGCCGAAGGCTTGAAGCTCAATGACATCGCCCGCATCAGCCTGAACGTGCAGCAGGCGCTGGCGGCCGATGCGTATGCCGATATCCGCGCCACCGGTGCGTTTATCCTGATCGATGAAGTCACCCACCAAACGGTCGCGGCCGGCATGGTTCGGCTCGGCTAAGGAAGGCAGCACCATGAACCACACAGCGACAGCATCTCTCCCCGGCAAGGTCTACCTGATCGGCGCCGGCCCCGGCGCGCAAGACCTGATGACCTTGCGCGGCGCGCGCCTGCTGGCGCAGGCGGACGTCGTGCTGCACGACGCCCTGGTGACAAGCGAGATGCTGGAGCTGTGTCCGCAGGCGCAAAAAATTCTCGTGGGCAAGCGCTGTGGCCAGCTGTCCACGGCGCAAGCCTTCATCAACAAGCAGCTGGTCGACAACGCGCGCAAGCACGCCGTCGTCGTGCGCCTGAAAGGGGGCGATCCCATGCTGTTCGGCCGCGCCGACGAGGAATTGCGGGCGCTGGAAGAGGCAGACATCGCCGTGGAAGTGGTGCCCGGCATCACCACGGCCCTGGCGGCAGCGGCCGCCACCTTGCAGCCGCTGACCAAGCGGGGCGTGGCGCGCAGCGTGGCCTTCTTTACCTCCAGCACGGCGCCGGGCGAAGCGGACCAGACGCGCATCCCCGACTGCGATACCCTGGTGCAATACATGGGCGGACGCGAAGCCATCGTCACGGCGCAGCGCCTGCTGGCGCAGGGCCGCCCTGCCGATACGCCCGTGGTGGTGATCGAGAACTGCAGCCGGGCCGACCAGCGCATCGTGCGCCTGCCGCTCAGCGCGCTGGCCCATGGCCTGGGCGACGCGCACGGCCCCGTCCTCGTGATGCTGGGCAACGCCATGGCCACGCGCGCGCAACAAGCCACCGAAGCAGCGGACACGCCGCTGGCGCGACGCCATGCCTGAATTAAACACAGCGTATTTTACCGACTTTAAAGTCAGTAACTGACGTCTTCCGATAAAACATGATAGGATGCACTCGCATCTTTTCTCGAGAAGTTACTGTGTGATAGCAAAGAAACGCACGCTACACCCCACCATCGCGCGTGCCGTGCAGCCCCCCGGCTGACGGGCACCGCGTACGACATCCCCGAAAAAAGCTGCGCCGCAGGCTGCAATACCGCGCCGCGCAACTTGATCCGTCGTACCCCATACATGAATTTCACTTCCATGCGCGAAGCCCTCACTTCGCTCAGCCGCAGCAATGCCGGCGTCGCCAGCGCCGTCCTCCTGAGCATGGCAATCTCCATCGCCCTGTGGACGGTCTTCCCCGATATCGACGATGAAAACCACCTGCTCGAATGGCTGCAGGCGCTGTTCCTGGCCCTGGCCTGCACGGTGCACGGCGTGCGCGCGTGGCAGGAAGGGGACCGCCAGTCCCTGCGTTTCCTCATGCATGCCGGCATGTCGGCCCTGCTGTTCGGCTTCCTGCTGCGGGAACTGGACATCGACCAGTTCGGCACGGCGCCCGCCTGGGCGCAGGCGGAAAAGGCCCTGCGCGTGATGGAACTGCTGATCCTGATACGCCTGCTGGTCTTCTTCGCGCCCCGCGCGCGCAAGGTCTTTGCCGTGGCGCCGCAGATTTTCAGCATGCGCGTCACCATCCTGACGGCCATCGGCGGGCTGCTGATGGTGGCCGGCTGGCCCTTCGACAAGAAGGTCTTTCACGGCATGCCGGACGCCTACGCGCTGCTGGGCGAGGAAGTGCTGGAGCTGGGCGCCTACCTGCTGCTGTTCCTCGCGTCGCTGTCCGACAGCGCGGCCGCCGCGCGTATCAGCCTGGCGCCGACGAAAAAACCGGCCTAGTCCCGTTCGAACGATGACGGCAGCGGCAGCAGCCGCTGCAGGGTCGCGGCCACGCGCAGCAGGCGCGGATCGTCGTCCTCGGCCTCGTCGCAGGTATCGTTGATGCAGAAAAATGGCAGGCTGCCGAAGCGCGCGGCCAGCTCGCGGAGCTGCCGTGGCGCCTGCGCATCGCCGCTGGCGATGTGCAGCGGGTCGAGCACCTGCGAGCGCGCCAGCCCTTGGTGCACGAGCCAGCGCGGCACCAGGTCGGGCAGCAGGGCCGGCACCCGCCACGAACGGAATACCGTCGCCCGCACGCCCGCAAACATGGCCGGCGCCAGCGCTTCGAGCGCATGCAGCGCGCTTTTCAGCATGGGCCGCGGCGCATGCGCATACAGGCGCGGCTCGTGCCGGTACCCGGCGTACTGCGCCGACAGCCATTGCCGCGACAAGGTGGCGCAATTGACGGGCGCCGCCACGTCGGCGCGCAAGCCATCGCAGTCATCGTGCAGCACGCTTTCCGTGAAAACGCTCAAGCGACCGCCCTCTCCCTCGCCAAACCAGAACGCCGGCTCGAACGGCGCGCCCAGGAACACGTCGTCGTTCAGGTACAGGAAGCGCTCGGACAGGCCGGGGATATGGTGCAGGTACGATTCGATATGGCCGGAATCAAAGACAGGCAAGGCTGCGCCGGGCATCAGGCTGGCGTGATCGACCACCGTCAGGCGCGGTGAGGCGCGCAGCCAGGCCGGCACTTGCCGGTCCGTCAGCAGGTAGACATGGCCATGGCCGGGGAAGAAGCGCTCCAGGGCGCGCAGGTTGTAGCGCAATTCGCCGTTGTCGCGGTAGCGCCCCGCCACGTTGCCGTGCAGGGCCAACTGGCCGGGATGCGCCTGCGCCCACGCCGCGTAGGCCTGCTGCCGGCGCGCGCGCCAGGCCGGGTCGGCGCCGTCGACCCACAGGTAGACGATGTCGATGCCCGCCGCAGGCGTCGCGCTGGCGCCGTTCAAGACGCGGCGCTGGGACCTGGCGCCGCCACGCAATAGTCGGCGATGGCGGCGAGCACGCTGGCGTTCTCGCCCACCGCCTCGACCACCTTCAGGCGCAAGCGCGGATGCTGCCGGCGCAGCGCTTCCACCAGCAAGGGCAGGTCGCGCAGCACGTGCCCGCCCTGCCCCAGGAATACGGGCACCACGGTGACGTCCAGCATGGCGCCGGCGGGCAGGCCGTCCAGCAGGGACTGCACCAGTTCGGGCAGGCGCGGCGTCATCAGCTCCAGGAAGGCCAGGTGCACGCTGCTGCCGGGCAGGCGCGCCTGCGTCAGCTCGCGCAGGCGCTCGAAGGGCGCGGCCCAGGCCGCGGCGCGCGCGCCGTGGGCAAACAGGACCAGCGCCTGGTGCACGTTCGTCTCCATCAGTGCCGCTCCACCCACCACAGGGCGCCCAGCGCCAGCAGCAGGTACAGGGTACTCGGCGCCACTGCCGTCAGGAAGGCCGGCCAGGTGCTGAGCAGGCCCAGATGCGAGAACAGGGTGTTGACCAGCATGAAGCTCACGCCGATCATGATGCCGATGAAGATCTTCAGGCTGATGCCGCCGCTGCGCGTGTGCATGTAGGCGAACGGCAGCGCCAGCGCCATCAGCACGAAGATGGCCAGCGGATCGATCAGCTTTTTCCAGAAGGCGATGCGGAAACGCTCGGTCTCCTGTTTGTTCTCGGCCAGGTGGCGCGTGTACACGGCCAGTTCGCTGGCCGACATGCGCTCGGGATCGGACGCCGACACCGTCAGGATCTTCGGCGTCACTTCGGACACCATGTCCTTGCTGGCGCTTTGCACCGTGCGCACCATGCTCGTTTCCTGTCCATAGTAGTTGGCCAGCTTCGGCTCGAAGCCGGGCGTGGCCACCGCGCTGTTCGAGAACGAGGTTTCCGTCACGTCGGTCAGGCGCCAGATATTATTGCCCTGATACGTAGCGCCCTTGGCCAGCGTCAAGCTGCGCAGGCGCATATCGGTGTCAAATTCATACAGCTTGACGTTTTTCAGCTGGCCGTCCGGCCGCGCCTCGCCCACATTGAAGAAGCGCGAACCCGTGACGCTGCCCGTCAGGCCATCGCTCTTGACCATATCCTTGGTCCACAGGCCGGAGCGGAATTCGCTCGACACGGCCGCGCCGCGCGAAGTCAGCTTGATGCGCTCGGCCAGCGTCTCCGTGCGCGGCGTGATCAACTCGCCGAAGATGAAGGTGATGACGACGAAGACGATGCCGATGCGGAACAGGAAGCCGGCCGCCATCGCCGTCGACATGCTCGACGCGCGCATGATGGTAAATTCGGAGCTGGCGGCAAACTGCGCCATCGTGTAGATGGTGCCGATCAGGGCGGCGATGGGCATCACTTCGTACACGTGGCCCGGCACCAGCACCAGCACGTACAGGAAGGCATACTGGATGCTGTAGCCGTTCTTGCCCACCTTGGGCAGCTCGCCCGTCAGGTCGATGAAGGCCTGCAGCGCCAGGAAGGCCAGCAGGACAAAGAACACCGCCTGGAAAATCGAGACGGCAAAATAGCGCTGTAAAATCTTCATTTCGATGCCGCTTTACTTGTTTTGCCGGCGCAGCGCGCACGCTTGAACGATGCCAGCAGGACCAGCGGGTGATAGCGGTGGTTGACATTCAGGCGCCAGGCAAACAGCGCCACGACGGCCAGCGCCGCCAGCAGGTGCAGCGGCCACCAGGCCATGCCAAACGTCATGCGTCCCTGTTTCACGCTGGCTTCGACGACCTTGATCAGGTTGCTATAGGTAAAGAAAATCAGCAGGGCCACGATCAGGTTGGCCGAGCTGCCGGCGCGCGGATTGACGAAGCCCAGCGGAATGGCCAGCAGGATGAGCATCAGCCCGATCAGCGGCGCGCTGACGCGCCACAGCAGTTCGGCCATGGTGTAGGGATTCGGATTGGCCACCAGCGCCACGGTGCTCATGGCGCGCACGCCCAGTTCCGCCCCCAGCTCCTGCTGCTTGCTTTCGATGCGCATGATGTACTGCTCGAATTCCATGGTCTGGAAGTCGGCCTGCGTCGGCACGCCCTGGTAGCGGCGGCCGCTCTTGAGCACCAGGAAGCGCTCGCCCTTTGCGTCGGTATTGATCACGCCTTCCTTGGCGACGACGACGACGGCGCTGCCCTTTTCATCGACCGTGTTGACGAAGACGTTCTGCACCACATTCTTCTCGCCGCTGACGCCCTCGACGAAGAAGATGCGGTTGCTGCCTGCCGATTCGCGGAACTGGCCCGGCGTGACTTTCTGCAGGTCTTCGCGCTTTTCGAAGCGCGCCACGTATTCATCGCTTTTCATCTGCGCCCACGGCGTGGCGTACAGGCTCAGGATGCCCGTGGCCAGCACCAGCGGCAGGCCAAAGCTCAGGACCGGCCAGATCCAGCGCGACAGGCTCAGGCCCGAGGCGAACCACACCACCATCTCCGACTCCTTGTAGCTGCGCGTGACCACCATCAGCACCGAGATGAAGCCGGTGAGAATGAGGATGGTAGGCAGCTGCATCAGGGCGGAAAAGACCATCAGCGACATGACGTCCGACGAGGCGATCTTGCCGCCCGCCGCCTTGCCGAGAATACCGATCAGCATCCAGGTGAGCAGGATGCTGAACAAAACAGTGAAGGTGGCCCCGGCGGCACTAGCCAATTCACGTCGAAGGGCGCGTTGAAAGATCATTCGGAGTTTATAATTCGGGTCAGTTAGTTGAGTAACACGTTACTAGTAAATGAAAACGGAGAACCAAATGGACTTTAGCATAAAAGCATTCGATACCAAGAGCACCCTCGGCACGGCCAAAAGCGGATGCATCGCGGTTGCGGTATTCGAAAACAAAAAACTGTCGCCAGCGGCAAAATCGCTGGACAGCAAGGGTGCGATTTCGGCTGCGCTGAAGTCCGGCGACATCAGCGGCAAGGCTGGCAGCACGTTGCTGCTGCGCGCAGTCGATGGCGTTGCCGCCGAACGCGTTCTGCTGGTCGGCATGGGCAGCGATGAAACTGTCAGCGAAAAAAGCTTCGCTACCGGTGTACAAGCGGCGCTGAAGGCCTTCGGCTCCCTGGGCGCTGCGGACGCCATTATCGCATTACCGCTGGCCGAAGTGAAAGAGCGCGACGTAAATTGGGCAATCCGTTGCGTGGTGCAAGCCGCCCACGACAGCGAATACCGCTGCGACTCGCAAAAAAGCAAAAAAGATCCGGCGCCAGCGGGCGTGCGCAAGATCGTCCTGGCGGCGCCAGCAACGGCAGCTACGCGCGGCGCGCTGGCGCAAGCCATCGCCATCGCCAACGGCTCCGACCTGACGCGCAAGCTGGGCGACCTGCCGGCGAACATCGCCAACCCGACCTACCTGGCCAACACGGCCAAGCAGCTGGCCAAGGATTACAAGTTTGAAGTCGAAGTACTGGACCGCAAGCAGCTCGAAGCGCTGAAAATGGGCAGCTTCCTGTCCGTCACCAACGGCAGCGAGCAGCCGCCGAAGTTCATCGTCCTGAAACACATGGGCGGCAAGGCCAAGGATGCGCCGGTCGTCCTGGTCGGCAAGGGCATCACCTTCGACACGGGCGGCATCTCGATCAAGGCCGGTCCTGGCATGGACGAGATGAAGTACGACATGTGCGGCGCCGCTTCCGTGCTGGGCACCTTCCGCGCCATCGGCGAAATGAACCTGAAGCTGAACGTCATCGGCGTCATCGCCGCCTGCGAAAACATGCCGTCGGGCCGCGCCACCAAGCCGGGCGACATCGTCACCTCGATGAACGGCCTGACCATCGAAGTGCTCAACACCGACGCGGAAGGCCGCCTGGTGCTGTGCGACGCGCTGACCTACGCCGAACGCTTCAAGCCGGCAGCCGTGGTCGATATCGCCACCCTGACGGGCGCTTGCGTCATCGCCCTGGGCCACCACAACAGCGGCCTGTTTACGCGCAGCGATGCGGCGCATGACCAGCTGGCCAATGAACTGCTGGCAGCGGGCAAGCAGGCCAGCGACACGGCATGGCGCATGCCGATCGAAGAGGCGTACAACGAGCAGCTGAAGTCGAACTTCGCCGATTTGGCCAACATCGGCACGCCAGGCGGCGGTTCGGTGACGGCAGCGGCGTTCCTGGAAAACTTCACCAAGAAGTACACCTGGGCGCATCTGGACATCGCCGGCACGGCCTGGAAATCGGGCGGCGCGAAGGGCGCGACCGGCCGTCCGGTACCACTCTTGACCACGTTCCTGATCAACCGCGTGTAAGGGAACGCCGGACCAGACCTGCCGCGCGGGGCTGCTGGCGGCCAGCGAGGCGCGCCGTACTTCATGTACGGCCGCGCTTCCCGCCCGCCGCCAGCTCCCGCCCGCTACGGTTTTGTCGGGCGTCGCTGCATAAGGAAAAAGCCGCCACGGTCATGCGCTGACCTGGCGGCTTTTTCACGCGCGGCATATTAATCAGTAGACGACGGGATCGGGAATCGGCAGCGGCGACACCTTCGGCAGCACCACGCTCTGCGGCGTCGCCTCGCCCGGCGTGGCGGGCGGCGGCGGTGCGGGAACGGGCGCGGGCGGCGGCGCCAGGCGCGCCGGGTCCTGCATGACGATGGTCAAGGTCGAAGGGTAGTCGAAGCCGGCGCCCGTGTTGCGGTCGACGAAATAGCCGACGCCCAGGGTCAGGATGACATTGCCCCAGATGCTGGCATTGAGCTTGGGATCGATGCTGCCGTCCGTCGCGATGGCGGGCGAGCCGTGCTTGCGGCAATCGACCTTGAGCGGCTCGCGGCTCTTGCGGATGATGATGCGCCCCGGCGTCGTGACGAACCACTTGCCCACGTCGTTGCTGAGGATGCAGCCGGCGCCCGTCAGTTCGCGGTTGTCCTGGATGGTTTGCACCAGCACCATCTGGTCGCTATTTCCCGTCAGGGTGGCGCAGCCACCCAGGCTGCACAGCAGCAGCGCCTTGGCGGCAAGAGCGGCAGACGATGATCCACGCATGGGAACTCGCTTAACGGACGGGGATAGGCTGCTCGCCAGGCACGGCGACGGCAGTCACGCTGTTTTTCGGGCTGCCCTCGATCAGGCGGTCGGAATACACGAGGTAGACCAGCGCATTGCGCTTGCTGTCGACCATGCGCACGACGCGCACGTGCTTGAAGAAGATCGAGGCGCGCTCGGTAAACACCTCTTCCTGGCGCGGCAGCTTGCCCTTGAATTGCAGCGGCCCCACCTGGCGGCAGGCCACGGCGGCATCGGCCTTGTCCTCGGCCAGGCCGACGGCGCCCTTGATGCCGCCCGTCTTGGCGCGCGACAGATAGCAGCTGACGCCGCCGACGCGGGGATCGTCATAGGCTTCCACGACGATCTTGTGGTCGGGGCCGATCAGCTTAAAGACAGTATCGACGGAGCCGATGGTTTCCGCCTGCGCCGCGGCGCACGCGGCGCCCAGCAACAGTGTAGCGGCCAGCAATTTATGCATGAAGTGACTCTTCGAGGTAAGCCTGCAGGCGCGCGCGGACACGGCCATCAGTTGATGGGGGCAAAACGCTGCACCATGACGCCTTCGACCTCGATCAGCTGAAAGAACACGTCTTTCGGCCGAGTCCAGATGGAACCGTCCGCGGCGCGATAGACGATCATCGGCGTCAGGTCCGCTTCCAGCGTGGCTTCGCACACCAGTTCGTAAATGCCGCCCTTGTAGTGCCGATAACGCATCGCCGCCCCCTCAAGCCGTGGAATCTTCGCTCTTGTCGTCGGCCAGTGCCTTCTGCTTCATCTTCAGGCCCTGGATCACTTTCAGAATGCCTTCCATGCCGGCGGCACCGTCGGCGCCGCTGAAGGCATCGAGCACCTCATTGAGCACCTTGTTGCGCACGGTCGCTTCATCGGCCGACATTTCCAGGGCGCGCTGTGCCTTGGCCGCTTTTTCAGCCGCGCTGACCCGCGGCTTGGCCGCCGTCTTGCCATGCGTCAGAGCCGCCTGCCAGATGACCCAGCGGCGCTGGGTCTCGAAAATCAGGTACTCGTCCGGTTTGTCTTCTCTTCGCCGCACAATGTGGCCGTCACGCTGCGCCCACGCTTCAAATGCAGTTCGCATTTTCTTCCTTTGCAAATGCTACGCGCAAGTCTCACTATTAAAACTGCAACATTTCAAAATAGTACCATCTATTGATGTCGCAAAACAGTCTCATAGATATAGTACTGCAATTTATATAACAAGTCTGGCGGCGCCAGGGACGGAATCCACGTTCCGCCCCAGGCACAGTGGTCATGTAAGTCGGAATAGCAATTACAACTAATTACAACTGCTTCCAGTCTGGGTGTTAACTTGGCTGTAACAAAGCCGTGTGACACAGTTGTTACATTCTGCCATTTTAGTAGTTTTTATCGCGTTTTAGCGAGAAACTTTACACCTTTGTCGCGTTAAATGGCCATACGCAGCATGCGGCGCCGGCCACTTATGCCAAATCAAACATAGGGGTTGATCAATCATACACAAAAACATAATATTCATGCGCCACGATTGGTTAAAAATAAATACTTTTTTCATACTCTTTTTCCCGCCAAGCAAATAAAGCGCGCGCGAACCGGGCCGGGCAGGACGCCAGCGGCAGGCATGCGGTAAGATTCGCGGCTATCGGCATGCAATCATCGCCGCAGTCATGACCGCAGCGCCAGGCGCTGCCTTTACCTATCAAGCAAGGATTTTTCCCATGAAACTCGCCACCTGCTACTTTCATCCATGAATCTTGGTCGATCTTCCTGTGGCACTCGCCGGCGGAATGCCCCATGGCGGTGAAATTTTAGTATATATCTGTCGCACGTTAACGCATACTAGCGCATTGATAATTTGTAGCTAGATTTGTAGCCAGAGTCGCCTAGCTACAAATTTGGTGGATGGAGCGCGGACAATGGCAAAGCGAGGCAGCAACAAGTTAGATGACATGCAAATTCGGCGATGGGTGGCGGATGGCAAGCCTATCGCCAAAACTGATGGCGGCGGCCTGACATTCACGCTCTCGAAAGCTGGGACGGCGACATGGGTGCTACGCTATATGCGAGACGCCAAAGCCAAAGAATTGACCATTGGAAACTATCCCGATATTACACTGGCGGCCGCGCGCAAGCTTGCCAGCAAGCGGCGCGTGGAGATTGATGGCGGCCTGGATCCTGCGGCAATGAAGCGCACGGAGCGGCTGAAATCGCGCGCGGCCTGGCTAGTGGGCGCGCTTATCGATGATTACTCGGTCAAAAATCTTACCCTTGAGCAATACGTCGAGAATACAATTTATTATCGGGAGTGGGATTTTAAGAAGATCATTCGCCCGAAGTTGGGGTCGATGGAGGTGCGCGCAGTGTCTCCGGCTGACATCGTGCACATGCTGGAGACGTCGAGGCGATCATGGGCCATTCAAAAGCGCATTCTCACATCGGTGTCAAAACTGTTTGATCATGCCGTTGGTAAGCAAATCATCTCGATTAACCCATGCGTAGGCATCAAGCTAACCGCGATGCTCGGCCCAAAGCCGCCCGTGAAAAAGCGCGTGATGCTGTCGGAGCAAGATTTGAGAGCGCTGCTTTCGGGGATTGACGATATTGGCGCCGAGAACGCGCTGGCGTTTCGGGTGATGCTGGCCACCTGCGTGCGCACGGTCGAACTGGTCAAAGCGCGCTGGGAGCATGTCGATTTTGTCGCAGGAACATGGTACGTTCCTGACGACTCAGTCAAAACGCGTCAGGGCTTTTTGGTGCCTATCACCCCAACTGTCAGCGCTTGGTTCCGGCGGCTAAGAGAATTGTCGGATGGATCGGAATGGGTTCTACCAGCCCGAAGCGCTCGGCGCGCCGGCAAGTGCGTGGGACGCACCACGCTGTGGGCCGCCCTCACCCGGGCGTTTGAACGTGGAGACATCGACGTACAGCGTTTCACGCCGCATGACACGCGCAGCACCGCCAAGAGCCACATGCGCAACCTGGGCGTATCAAAAGATATTTCAGAAATCGCCCTGAATCATGCGCTGAAGGGCATGGAGGGGATTTACGATGTACGCGAGGAAATTCCGGAGCGGCGCGCCGCACTGGAGTTGTGGGCGGCATTCATAGGCGCGTGTGAATCGGGCCAGCCATGGAACGTCGTGCCACTGCGCTCGGTAGCGCGCTGAGGCAGTGGCGTTATCGGCAGCCAGTGACAATCGCCTCCAGTTCCGCCTCATACTTCTGACCGCGTGCCCAGTCCCGCGCCAGTGCTAGGATTATCTCGCCATCCGTTGCCGCTGGCGTCAGCTTGTCGAATTCGTAGGCGGGCCGCTGTATTTCCATCTTTACACATGGTGTAAATACGGGAACTTCGACCAGCTGCGAGGCCGGCGGCGCAACGGTGCAGCCAGCCGACAGCGCCACGACAACCAAACCTGCCAATTTGCTCAAGTTGCCGATTTTCATCGCAGGCCCTCCATCAGCTGCCTGACAGTCGGCATGGCCTCGTCGCAGGTCGTGGCGCGCGCGCCAGCCACCTGCGCCAGGGCGACATCGTACTTCCTGCCCTTGGCAGCGGCGGCCGCCTGCGCCGCCGCGCCGCGCTCCTGCGCCGCCAGGGTTGCCTTGGCCATGCCATCGATGGCGCGGTTTTGCTCGCTGATCGAGGCCCGCAGCGCTGCGCCGACGCCCTGCTCCTGCACCAGCGCCGCGCGCGCGGCGTCACGGTCGCCAGCCGCCAGCCACCAGCCGGTCGCGGCGAAGCTGGCCACCAGCAGCAGCGCGGCGACCAGCACGATGGCGGCCGCCTTCCAGATGCCGCTGACGGCTCCGGCCGCCAACGTGCCCAGGGCGCTCATACAATGCCCGCCACGTAGCTGACGCCGCCGCCGGCAAACTTGGCCGTCAGGACCTGGCGCCGCGGCGCGCCAGCCGACAGGGCGATGTGCACCCACGTGCCTTCGTAGATCAGCTGGTCGAAGGCGATATCGCTTTGCCGGATCAGCAGGGCCAGCGCCTTGGGCGCCAGCTTGGCCGTGCTGATATCGGCAGCCAGGCCCAGCACGTGGGCGCTGTTGGCCGCGCCACCCACGGCCTTGTTCAGCGCTGGCGAGCGGTAGCCGCTGGAAATGGCGATGGGCGCACCGACCAGCGCGCGCACCTGCTCGAGCAGCGCGGCCAGGCGCGTGAGGTTGGCGACGATGGCGGGCGCCGGCGTGTTGTCGATGCCCTTGCGGGTGGCCACCTGAGAGGCGACCAGTTCGGCCAGGCTGAAATGGGGGCTCAGGTTCACATGCCACCCCGCACGTCACGGACGACAGCGGCCGCATCGCGCGCCAGCTCACCGATATCCTTGTCGCGGCGCTTGTCGAGCCAGCGCACCGTGGCGCCCAGCACCCACCAGGCGGGCAAGCCGGCGGCCACCATCAGCGGCGCGGCGATGAACAGAAAGCCCAGGGCCGGGTCGCTGCCGTACAACACGGCCACGGCGCGCGCGCTGTCGAACAGGCCCGGCATCCAGTTGCGCACGACCACGACCAGGGCCGGGCCCATCAAGGCGGAAAACAGAATGGTGACGAAGAAGCGCACGCCCGCTTCCTTGGCAGTTTTTGGCCACATAAACATGAATCCCAGTGAGGTTGCGGCAGCGCCGGCCAGGACCGGGATGCCAAAAATTTTGATCAGTGCGCCGCCGGCGGCGGTTGTTTCGATGGCCATGGATGCCTTTCAGGTGGTGGAAATGAAAAAACCCGCCGAAGCGGGTTTGTGGTGATGCAAGCGGAACAGCGGTTAAAGCTCCTCGATTTCCAGCGGCATCGCGTAGTTTTCGTAGTACGGAATGCTCATCGCCGAGACCGACGACAGGCGCCCGAAGATGGTGTGGTCGCGCTCCAGCTCCGGGTCGGCCGATTCAGGGAACAAGCTGACCAGCATGGCGCCGGACATGCCATTTCGGCGCACGATGCCGAACAACGCCGTGCGGTCGGCCGCCGGCAGCGCGCTCAGCTGCAGAGGCATCTTGCGCGCGCGCGTGCCGAAATCGGTCCACAGGTCGCCGGCGTCGCTGCGGGCATGCGTGCTGGCGTCCATGATCGTCACCGACGCGCCATACTCCGGGTTGTTGGCGGGCGACCAGTATGCACCCGCAACCAGGCGCCCGGCCTCGACATATCCTTGCAGGTTGGCCGGGTCCTTGATGTCGATCGCCAAGCCCCGCGCGGTCATGGGTTCCGGCAGCCAATGGCGCGCATAGGCGCCACCGCCATTGCCATAGGCGCTGGCGGCCTGCAGCGGCGTGAAGCCGTCGATCACTGCGGCGGTGGCGGGGCATGCCGGCAGCATCCCGCTGTCGTAGCCGTAGGTCTGCCAGGCATCGATGTAGCCGGCCGGGCGTACACCTGGCGCCGAGGCGGCGATGTCGGCCGCCCGCGTCACGGCAGCGGTCGTGGTCGGGATGTATGAATCCGCATAGCTACCTGCCTGCACCTGTCCGCAGGCGCACCACAGGGAATCGCCGACGAAGATGCCCTGCAGCCCGAAGTAATGCACCCCGGTGGTAACGGCCGTATAAGTGACGCGATACCTCGTCATAGGTAAATTTGCCGGAACAGTCGTGGATGCCAAGACAAGACCGGAAGCGGACCACACCCCCAAGCTGCGCGGAGCGCCTCCAGCGGCAACCCACATGCTGAACGTATAGGTGGTGCCGGCCGTCAAAGAAATACCTTGTCCAATGCCGGAACCGCCGGAAGTCGGGCTAACCTTGTATGCGAGCGTCCCATCAGGAGCGAGAACGGCGGCATCTGCCACGACAGATGCACCACCGCCCCAGCGGATACCCCAACTTGCGCTGGAAATATCCCCCGATTGCAGGGCCAAATTCGTCGCAGCCGGCTCCAGCAACAAAAATGGCGGTGCCGCCAGATTCAGCGGGTTGTATTGCATCCGAGCCACATTGGCCGCCGCCGTCTGCAGCAGCCCGTTGTTGCCAATAAACGTGCCCGTCGACGCGCGCCCGGTGAAACTGACCGTCGCCGGATAGTAGGAAGACAGCCCGCCAGTCTCGATCTGTGCATGCGTGATATAGACCCCGCTTACCCCATCACCAAGGTAGCCCAAGGTGTTCGTCCCTGTCACCAGGTCCAGCGCAAGATACCAAGTGCCATCCACCGATGTAGTCAGCTCAATCGCGCAGCGATACCATCCGTTGCCCAGCGGCACGATGCTCGCCAGGGCGCCCGTCATCCCGCCAAAATATGAAACCGCACCAACCGTCCCCGCAGCGAGATCGAAAATCGCCGCTGCGCCAATAGCAAAGCCGGTCGTGACCTGAGACAGCCGTACCTTACTGCGTCCTGCAGCCTTGACGCAGATCGATACCGTCGTGCGGCGCGCCGCAACAGCGACGAAGGACCGATACAACTCATGCAAGGTATCATTGTTCGTCCCTTCCACGAGCTTTGCAGCGCCTGTACTACCCTCTGGTGTGATGGCAATATCGGGAACGATGGAAACGCCA
>NZ_JBWKUP010000031.1:0-25108 GCF_059420905.1 Janthinobacterium sp. GW821-FHT03C08
TCCGCCGTCAGTTCCGGACGGTGCAGATAGCCGCGCGCCAGGCCCGCACCACCCACATACAGCTCGCCGACGACACCCAAGGGCAATAAATGCAGACGAGCGTCCAGCACATACACCTGCACGTTGGCGGCAGGACGGCCAATGATGATCGGCGCTCCAAGCTGCAGTTCCGCCGTGCTGACGCACACCGTATTTTCCGTTGGTCCATAACCGTTAAAGATACGGATTTTTTCCAGCCAGTGCTGTACCAGCTGCACGTTGCTCGCCTCCCCCACCAGAGCAATATTTTCAAAAGCATAGGCCCGATCCCGGTTCAGATGTGCCAGCAATGCCGGCGGCAGGGTCGCATGGGTGATCTGCTGCGCCACCAGATATGCTTCCAGCGCGGCAGGATCATGGCGCTGCGTCTCCGTGCAGATATACAGCGCCGCGCCTTTCAGCAAGGCCGACACCCATTCAAACGTTGCGGCATCAAAGCTCAGCGATGCAAAACACAGCATCCGGCTGCCTTCCCTGATACCGAACAGGTCCTGCACGCCCAGATTCACCAGGCCCCGGTGTTCGATCATCACCCCCTTGGGCTGGCCCGTCGAACCCGATGTATAAATCACATAGGCCAGGTGCTGTGCACCCTGCCCGGCACAGCGCACCAGGTTGGCCGTGCCAGATGCCTGCAACGTCGACAGCATCTCGGGTGTATCCAGGCTCACCACGCACAAGCCTTCCCGCTGGCCCGCAAAACGGCTCACCGTGGCGCGCAAAGCCTGTTGCGTCAACAACAGCGCAATGCCGCTGTCTTCGGCCATGTAGGCCAGGCGTTCCTGCGGATACGCCGGGTCCAGCGGCACATACGCGCCGCCCGCCTTGAGGATCGCCAGCACGCCCACCATCATCTCCAGGCTGCGCTCCACGCACAGCCCCACCAGCACGTCCGGACCGACACCGCGTGCCCGCAGCGCATGCGCCAGTTGATTCGCCCGCGCATTGAGCTGCGCATACGTCATCTGCTCATCACCATAGACCAGCGCCACCTGCGCTGGCGTGCGCGCCACCTGCGCCTCGAACAGCTCATGGATGCAATGCTCCTGCGGATAGTCCGCCTGCGTCGCATTCAGCGTCTGCAGCAGGTACTGCTGCTCTGCACCTGTAATCTCCAGCAATCTTGAGTACCGCACCTGTGGCCGCTCAACGAGTGCCGACAGCAATATAGAAAAGTTGGCAGCCATCCGGCTGATCAGCATTGAATCGAACAAGTCCGAATTGTATTGCCACCGCAATTCGAATCCCCCGTCTGAGGGCGTCACACTCAACGCGAGCTCATATTTCGCATACAAATCGATTTCTTCAACGGCGGAGACTTCAAGGTCATCCAGGTTTACCGTTGGCACATCGTAATTTTGAAGCGCGAGCAGCACTTGAAACAACGGTGACACTGACATATCGCGTACCGGTTTCAATGCCTCAACAATCTTATCAAACGGAAAATCTTGATGTTGGTATGCCTCGACTGCTGTAGTCCGTGCCTGAGCAAGCACATCCAGGAAGCAAGGATCGCCAGACATGTCACCACGCAATACCACGACATTGACGAAGAAACCGATCAGATCGGTTACTTCCGCATGACGCCGATTGGCAATGGGCGTGCCGATCACGATATCAGTGTCGCCGCTATAGCGCGCCAACAGCAGGGAAAATACCGCGTACAGGCCCATAAACAAAGTGGCATCCTGTTGATTGCACAGATCCAGCAAAGCGCGGGCCACGTCAGGCGCTATGTGTGACTTGAAGGAAGCACCGGCAACACTCATGCGGGAAGGGCGAACACTTGCCAGTGGTAAATTATGAACCACAGGTGCCCCATGCAGCCGCCGCGTCCAGTACGCCTCGTCCTCGCTGCACACACCGCTTGCCAGCGTTTGGCGTTGCCAACGCGCATAGTCGACGTACTGCGCTGGCAGCGCCGGTAAAGCATTGCATGAGCCGTGGAAATGCCCGTTATAAAGGACAGATATTTCCTTGAGTAACACGCCCATCGACCAGCCATCGGACGCAATATGATGCACCGTCACTTGAAGTATCTGTGCATTCGGGCCGGTCCGTATAAGCGACACGCGCATCAGCAGATCCGCAGCCAGGTCAAATTGCTTAGCCGCCTCGGCATGCAAGTGTGCCCGGAGTGCCGCTGCTTCGTCCATAGCATCAGCACAATCATGTTCTGCGATGCGGAACCCCTTCGCCTGGCGCGTCACCTGCAAAGGCTCTCCATCCATGCCTGCGTAAAAAATCGTACGCAAACTATGGTGACGCTCAAAGATATCCAGGCATGCAAGATGCAGCGCATTCCTATCCAGCAACCCCGTAATGCACATCGTCACGCAAATATTATGCTGAGCGTCCGCCGCCTTATCTAACTGTGCCAGAAACCACAATCTGCGCTGCGCATAGGAGAGTGCAGCAGGCTCGGCAGCGAGTTCGGGCCGGACTACCAGGGCGGAGACTTGCACATTGCTAGCTTGGTCAATTAATACTGCTAATGCGGACAGTACAGGACTAGTAAATATCATTACCAGCGACAAATCGACATGCCATTGCTTACGGATTTCCACCAGCAGTCGCGTGACTGCCAGCGAATTGCCTCCAAGGTGGAGAAAGTTGGAATTGGCATGCACACCGGGACAATCGAGAATCTCGTGCCAGAGCCTTGCAAGCTGGTGTTCAGTCTCCGTAAGCAGCGGAGCATAATCATGCTCTGAGAAATCCAGGGCACTGAGATGTAAAGGGGTCAGCAGTCCGTCGGAATACGCCGACTTGATCTGCGACCGCATCACCTTGCCGCTGGTGGTTTTCAGGACCGCCCCAACGGCCGTAAAGACGATCTCGCGTATCAACACGTTAGTGGCGGAAAAAACACTATTCCGTATCGTGGCGGCAAGAACATCGAAACTGCAACTCAAAAAGCGCGGGCGCACCTCCTGAACATAAACGACATCTTCCGTACCATCGCCTGGCACGCCGAATGCCACGCAGTCGCCTGCGGCCTCATACGGAAGTGAGCGTCGGCCGCTATCTTCAATATCGTGAGGGTAAATATTACGCCCCTGGACAATCAAAATATCCTTGAGTCTACCAAGTATGTAAAGCTCGCCATCGGCAAAAAAACCCAGATCGCCAGTCCGGAGATAGGGTCCGCTGCCATCTTCGGTAAAGGCGTCAAAACTCGCCTGGGAAAGCTCCGGCTTCCCCCAATAACCCCGAGAAATACTTTTACCGCTTGCCCAAACTTCACCTACCAGATAGTCGGGCATCTTTTTCAACTGATCGACAACTACAATTTCATGATTTTCTGCCGCAAAACCACAGGCAACGATATGCATGGCCCCCGGCTCCGTGCCAGCTACCGGCAAGGCCCGGCCACCTTGCAATACAGTACCATCCACGGCCATGATGCGCGGTGGTTCAAGCAGCTCACCGGCGGACAGGAAAACCGTCGCCTCGGCCATGCCATAGGCAGGCATGAATGTACTTTCCCGGAATCCTGCAGGTGCGTACACCGCTGCAAAATTCAGCAAGGTTTCGCTGCGAACGGGTTCGGCCGCATTCAAGGCCACGCGCCAGCTTCGTAAATCCAGGCCATCCATGACGCTAGCGGAATATTTCCGCACGCATTGATCATAGGCAAAATTAGGCCCTCCGGAAAAGGTCGCTCGATATTTGCTTATTACTTGAAACCAGAAAAGGGGATTTCTGAAAAACTTGAGCGGAGAAAAGATAATAGAGCGCGCGCCCGCATAGAAAGGAAGCAAGATGGACGTAACCATGCCCATGTCGTGGAATAATGGCAGCCAGTTCACAAAGACATCGCCATCATTTGTTTCAGTGGCAGTCCCGAGAGCCTGTACGTTAACGACGATATTCTCGTGGGAGATCATCACGCCTTTCGGCGACCCCGTCGATCCTGAACTGTATTGCAAAAATGATAAATCCTCGGCGGCTGGAAGAGAAAGCTCCATTGCAGCCACAACATTTGTCCGGATATCGGAAAACAGTAAAAACAGCAAATTTTCTGCTGCAAACTCTGCTTCTTGCCCTTGACTCAGCCGGTCCCCTAGAATAGCGAGGCGCGGGGTGCAGTCAGCAATGACATTTTTCACCTTGCCGCCCCGGTCGTTGGTCTTCGGCGGATACAAGGGAACAGCCACCAACCCCGCATACAGGCATGCCCAATAAAGTTGGATATATTCAAGCCCTGATGGCATCAACAGTAAAACCCGATCACCTTTTTCTGCAAGTTGCAACAGACCATGTGCCAATCGTCCAGCCGATTCATGTAGCTGTCGATAACTTAAATTTGACTCCGCGTCTAGGTCTTCCAGATACGTGTAGCAAATTTCATCGGGGTGCAAAAGCGCGCGTTGCTTCAGCATTTCTACTATTGTGAGCATCTATTGCCTTTAAATCACTTAAAATTGAACAAGAATTTTAGCAAGCAAAAAACTTCCGGAAATAAGAAACAGTTAGACTCCTAGCATTCGACAGCCACCTCCGCAACTCCGACATCCTTCAGTTCGACGTTTCCGACACCACCATTTTCCATCGTGACAATCTGATCTGCATATTTATAATAGCGATCATCGTGCGATATAACGATGATTACCTTATTTTTTCTTTTCAAATCAGGCAATATTTTCGTATAAAAAATCTCTTTAAACCTGGGGTCTTGATCTGCAGCCCATTCATCAAAAATACATATATCCCGGTCTTCCACCAACATAACCAATAGCGCCAAGCGTTTTTTTTGACCATCAGATAAATTTGTAGTCGTAAAGCAATCCCCGACCATGGAAACTTTTTTATCCAACTCAAGGTACTTCAAATATTTTTCTATTTCACCAATACGCATTTCACCCTGATCAATATATAGTCGTTTGAAAAGATAATAATCAGAAAATATCGCAGAAACAAACCTCCTGCCAGATTCAATATTCGCGCCATCGATGATGGTTTTCCCAAGTAAAATATTTCCACTTGATGGATAGTAGTGAAAAGAAAGACATTTGCTCAAGGTCGATTTTCCAGATCCATTACCTCCAACAATAAAACTAATCTGACCTCGCAGAAATCTCAAATTAACGTTCCGCAGTCCGAAGTCATTTTCATTTTTACTATATGAATAGCTCACATCGCGAATCTCCATCCAGTCCCATGCCGGGACGTCGACGGAGACATTATCAGAAACACCAACAGTTATCTCCTGATAGAATTCATGTAATTTTCGTAGTGAAATTTGACCACGTCTGACAGTTCCCATGGCACTCAGTATCAAGCCAACCGGTCCTACCAGATATAACAATGCCATCGCAATTCCCAATAACTCATTGGACGTCATCGCAAAGATATACCTGAAATAAAATACGACAATTCCAATAACTAAAAATGAAATCACCTCACCATAACTTTGCAGAAAAATAACAAACAAATTTCCTTTAAGATTATCGCGCAAAGAATTATTTTCAGGAAACAACAACTCCTGCTCAAAATAAGCCTCATATTTTTTATGATTCAACTTTAATTCTTTTGCACCATAAACCAAGCCACTCACCCCTTGCTGTACAAAATCATAACTCTCCCGAGAGTTTTGAAATAGCCGCGTCACAATCATCAGTGGTATCTGATACGTCAGGATTGCAATCACCAAGGCCACCATGACAAAACAAAAAACTCGCATATTCAAATGTACTAGGTATCCCATCACCCCCATCACCGTGACGATGCTGATCCATATTTGTGGCAATCCTACGGCCCCGGCAGTGATTGTTGGAATATCTATATTCAATATATTAATGAGCCTAGAATGGCCTATTCTTTCCAAGTCAATCAACTTCAACATGCCGATGCGCCGATACAACCAAAGCCTGTGCTGCACCGAAGCCTGATTCGCCACATACATAGACAGAACAGTGAATAGTCCCTTCATAATCACGATGAACAAGCACGTCGCAAAAAATGCGATCGCCAAGGTCGAAGTAGGTGTCTCAGAAAAAGATGGAGCCACCAAGGTTCTTGTTTCAGCTACATCCACATCGGTGGAAACCGAATACATCAAGAATGGAACCAACAACGAATATAAAACCCCGGTTATCCCTCCTAGTACAATGGAAATGAAGAATATATTTGGCGATGACTTCCAAAAAAGATCGCTAAGACGCTTGAGCTCCATGAGGGATTACCTATTTTCTTTAGTCAACGGCAAGATGAATAACTGCTTTTCTGACATGCTACGATTGACGCTAGGCAAGCTTCCCGGCTGCTCCGAGGGGATTTGGAAACGCGATGGGTACACTCCAGGAGTAGATACATTAGGTTGTGGCCTCTGGCCATCTTCAGTACCGAGGTCAACGAGCCAACGATCCCCTGCCGCATTGCCACGCACGCCAGAAAACTGCCTGAAAACCCCATCTATGGATTGGTCTTGGCGTATACACGTCCAGGTAAAGTCATGCGCGCGAGCATCCGAAGCTGAGGCGAGCCTATTTAGAAAACGATTGGCCGCGGGCAATTCTCCAATGCTTCCCTCGCCACGATGGCGACCCGCCTTGCAAAGTGAGGCAAGATTCCAATCACCCTCATTTGCTCCAATCAACATAGTCAAATCCGCCAGTGCAGCCGCCAGAGTCTTCTCCAGCAAACCATCGCAGCTCGCCTGCGATAAGCGCTTGTCCACGTTGCACCACTGCTCGCCGCGTGCCGTCATCAGATGTTCGGCAAGATCACCAGCGACAAGGTAAGCATCCGAAGGCTCTTGTGCAGGACCGTTAACGGCTAAACCACCCAGGATGACCTGGCGTAAACGTGAACGCCATGCTACATAGATGGCAGGCAACATCCCTTCCTCAAGCAAACGCCCATCCCACTTTTTCAACGCTTGCAATACGCCTTGTTGCTGCGCAGAGGAAGGCTTGACGGCTCGCATCCGCATCAACGCCGCTTCGGAAGCCAAGCCAGGTGCATAATATTCCTGTAGGGCAAGTATTCCCGTGGATGAGATATGCTTGCCAGCACCGCCTGCAACGAATGGACTGGATGGTAAACCTACGCGTGCAGCAATAGCAGCGGGGCCGGAACTCCATGATTGCAGTTGAGAAAGTGTGTTTTTCTCAATAACTAAAAAACCTTCCGGGGGATTGACTGCCCTAGGGATAGCGGAATAGTCCATAAAACCTTGCCACACCGGCCGAATGCCGCCGCCACGGATGGGTACCTTGCCATTGCCGGACGATCTGATCGGATAACGACCAGGAGCAAGGTAAGCGATATTTCCATCGATATCTGAGTAGAGGAAACTGTAGACGGGGGTTACATACGTCGACAGGGCCGAATCGAAATCGCTCCAATTAGCGGCATGATTCATCCCCATCAAGCCTGAAAATGTCCCCCCCATATCATCATCCCCAGTCCATCGCAAGGTGAGCACCTTGTTTTCCGAAACACCTGGAACGTCGCTGATCACCACGCCGTTACGGGTACCTCGCACAAGAATTTCTTGTGGCCTGGAGGCTGGACGCAAAAATTCCTTTTTTAACTGAATCGTATCGAGATCGAGCTTCATTTCCTCGTATACGTCACCCACTTTATATTGATTCCTGTTCAGTGGATTAATTTCTTCGAGGATTAGATCCTGCGTATCAGCAGTGGCTCCGCTAAGTGTCCATGCAACTCTTGCATTCCGCCCGAAGAAAAAAATGGGCAGGCCCGGCAGGGTAGCCCCAGAAATAACCAACCTGTCACTTTTCATTTCAGAGAAATACCAAGAGACAGGAAGTGATGTGGGAGGGAAAATATCACTCCCCAGGATAGGGAAACCATGCGCACCCCATGCACTCGCGAAAACCCAACCACGATAAGCAATGCTATTACGCGGTGCGTCTTCCGGCAAGCCGATAATTTTTGAATTGATATACTTTTTACTGAGCGCCGTTCCATTCGGACGGAATGCATCGGCCATATCACTAGGCATTCCTGGCAGCAACTCACCGGCCACATCAATTCCATATTTATTAGTCAGTAATAGGCGGCGAAGTTCATCACTTGCATTACCAGAAAAATTCCAAGCCATCAACTGAAGAAGAACTAGAGAATCGGCTGGAGTCCAAGGCTCTGGCTGAAAACCATTTATATAATAATCAAGTGGCAAGACCCTAGCCTCATGAATTCCGGAATTTACGCCATCGACATACGATTGCAGTAACACCTTGTTCTTGGCGTCCAAATTCAGCCAGATTTTTTTTGCATTCGCATACAGCCTCAAATGCTTCATGAGCAGATCGGAGGCATATGCTCCCTTACCAAAGACCTCACTCAAGCGCCCCGCTCCCGTTCGACGAAGCATTTCCATTTCCCACAGCCGCTCTTGGGCATGCAACAGCCCCAGTGCAAAATACGCATCATGTTCAGTGATTGCCTCAATGCGCGGCAAGGCCCCTTCAGTGCGATAAATACTGGCAGGGGCATTCAATCCGGCAAGATGCAACTCGCCACTTCTAGTTGGACCGCCGCGCAATATAAATATAGCCAGGATCAATAGAAATAAAAGAACAGGCATTGCAACAAACAAAACAAACCGGTTCAAAAACGGAAATCTTTCCCAAAAACTCGAACTCCGCAACATCAAATGCAGTCCTTTTCTTTTGAAATACTATAAATTCCCGACACCAAAATTCATAAGTGCAACAGGATACACTATCAAGAATGACAGTCCATTGAAACGGAATTAATTACTGTTTCTTACTTTGACAACCCACCCAATGGCAAGGCGTAAATTTCCATATTTCCCCACTCGTGCTTGCAGCATGCACCACTCGTCACCAGGTTTTCTGCATGCCTTGCTTCAGATCGAAAAAACGCTATTGTCTTTTTTGAATTTTAATGTTATACATTAAATATTCAAATCTGGCAATAGTTTATTTCAATCGAACGATGCTCCTGTCTGGGCCGTATTTTTGCGAACAGCAGAGAGCGATAGAGTGATAGTTGGTCAACTATTGGACGTATACTCAGGAACACAGAAATTTGTAAGAATCTTTACAATTTTCATATCGTGCAACAGAACAAGACACCTTCATTCCCACTTTGTATCGACGTTAGCCACTCGCCAAAAATTATATTTTAAGAAATTGGAAGAATATGATCAGCAAGAAAATTGAAGAAGAATCAACCCTTAGTTCCAAAGAACTCTGCTCTTGGGATTTGTCCAAAACGCCTAATTACAAAAATGCCTTATCGATTCCTGAAGTATCTGCCGCCGATCTTAATCCGCAGGACTTCTATCGCAATTACGTTGCATTAAATAAACCCTGCCTGCTGCAAGGTGCCGCAAAACACTGGCCAGCGTACAAGAACTGGCGCTCGCTTGAATACCTGAAGCGCGAGACAAAAAACCCGGCCATGAAAGCACGGGTTGCGCCCGCATCGGAATATGCGCATATGGCTGAGAAGGACATAGTGCCCACCTTACAGCAGCACAATATCGACATTTTCCAAGAGCTGACGTTTCATGAATTCCTAGATCGCGCCAGTACAAAATCCGAACAATTGGTGTTGCATAGCATCCCATTACTTCCTGATCATGCATTGGGGGAGCTCTGCAAGGATCTCAGCTGGTATAGTTTCCTGACGGAATGGAAGGGTTCCCGGATGTATCCTCGCTTTCGTGCCTTCTTTTATCGCAATTCCTACACAGATTGGCATTTCCACCCCACGGATGAAGCCTTGATGACGCAGGTTGTAGGTAGCAAGGAAGTATTATTATTGCCGCCAGACAACAAAACATGGGATGCGCTCTATCCGCCAGCCACGAAAACCGGATATTTATACAATGTCGATACGGAAAAGTTTCCGAAAATTCAGGCCGTCATGCCATATCGTGTCACGGTCAACCCAGGCGATGCCCTCTACATTCCGGTTTACTGGTGGCACGCAGTCGCATCTGCCGATGACCATTTTGGAATTACCGTCGCATCCACGTTCAAGTCGCCCGTCCATGTAAACGGCGACCTTCGTTATCCCGGTGCACGCTACATCATGCGGCGGTTTCTGTTTACACGCTTCGCCCCAATGATGCTAACTGGCGTCGCCTATGCCTATGCACATCGCGTATACAATATATTTAGCAAAAAGCGGCTCGCTTGAACAAGGGTGGCGTTCAACAAGAAGTGGCCTTCCCCTGCGGCCCCGGCCCCTTCCGTTTGACTCAACAGCGTGCTGCGGCCACAACTGAATCGCCACCATTAGCTTAGACTCTCCTGATCCATAATTCCTGAAAAAGAAGAACCGATGATCATGCTGAGGCCTGGGTGTCCTGCCAAGCACTTGGTGTGCGATCTCGTAGCTACCTGAGCCAACGACGAGATCGGGTCTGCCCGCGCCCTGGCGATCCCTTGGCACGTTGCAAGACAGTGCCGCCAATCCATAAGCGAGAAAGATAATCATGTTGGATAAGAAATGGTGGCATAACGCCGTCGTGTATCAGATCTACCCACGTAGTTTCCAAGACAGCAATCACGATGGGGTCGGTGATCTGGCCGGCATCATCGGCAGACTGGACTACCTGCAACATCTGGGAATCAACCTGATCTGGCTGTCGCCGGTGTACCGGTCGCCGATGGACGATAACGGCTATGACATCTCCGACTATCAGGATATCGCCGCTGAATTCGGCACATTGGCCGAGATGGAGCAGCTGATCGCAGAGGCGGCCAAGCGCGACATCCGTATCCTGATGGATCTTGTGGTCAACCACACCTCTGACGAGCATGTTTGGTTCGTCGAGGCGAAGAAATCCAAGGATAGCCCCTACCGTGACTACTACAACTGGCGCAATGCAGGCGCCGATGGCTCCCCGCCCGACCAGCAACGTTCGTATTTTGGCGGGAGTGCATGGGAATACGATGCCGCCAGCGGTGAATATTACTTCCATCTTTTCTCGAAACGACAGCCGGACCTGAACTGGGAAAATCCCCAGGTACAGGAAGAGGTGCATCGCATGATGAACTGGTGGTTGGACAAGGGCATCGGCGGCTTCCGCATGGATGTGATTGATCTCATCGGCAAACAGGTCGACCAGCAGATTATCGCCAACGGTGCACAACTGCACCCGCTGCTGCAGCAAATGCACCAAGCGACCCTGGCCGCACGCGATGTAGTGACGGTGGGCGAGACATGGAGCGCCACCCCGGAGATCGCCAAGCTGTATTCCGACCCGGCGCGTCAGGAGCTGTCGATGGTCTTCCAGTTTGAGCACATCACCATGACCCACGATGCCAAGGAGGGAAAATGGAAGCCGCGGCCATTCGATCTGTTTGAATTCAAGCAGATCATCAGTAAGTGGCAGACCGAGCTGGCCGATGCCGGCTGGAATTCACTGTTCTGGAATAACCACGACCTACCGCGCGCCGTATCCAAATACGGAGATCCCGGCCGCTATCGGGTCGAGTCGGCCAAGATGCTGGCCACCGCGCTACATTTTCTCAAGGGCACCCCCTACGTCTATCAAGGCGAGGAAATAGGCATGACCAATGTCCGTTTCGATTCCATCGACGACTATCGCGACATCGAATCGCTCAACCTCTACCAGGAACGCACGGCCGCCGGCGTGTCACCGGAGACGATGATGGCCGGCATCCACGCCAACGGACGGGACAATGCACGCACCCCAATGCAGTGGAACAGCACGGACAACGCCGGTTTTAGTAGTGGCACGCCATGGCTAAAGCTGAATCCAAACTACCCCGAGATCAACGTCGCGGCCGCGCTGGATCAACCCGATTCGATCTTCTTCCACTACCAGAAGCTGATCGAACTGCGTAAGCACTGGGACGTCATGGTTTACGGAGAATACCTGCCGTTGCTGGAGCAGCACCCGCAGGTGTTCGCCTATCGGCGCAGCTTGGGAAGCCAACAGCTGGTTGTCGTCAACAACTTCTCCGGCGAACACGTCGAACTGGATCTGCCGGCGATGCTGCACGGCATTGCCGGGCAAGGCTTGATCAGCAACTATGCCCAGCGTGACAGCTTGACCGACCACCTCAGCCTGCAGCCATACGAATCGTTTGCGATCGCGTACGATGCTGTGCAATCACATCGAGTCGCGCGATCGTCTGGGTAAATGGCGCTGGGTGGTCGAACGCACACTGGACTGGCTGCACCACTTCCGCCGATTACGCATCCGCTACGAACGCCGTGCCAATATCCACCGGGCGTTTCTCTCGCTTGCCTGCATACTCATCTGCTAGAGATACATTCAGCGGTTTTGTTAGGCGTTCTTAGTGAGTCAGTGTTTGGGCCCTGTAGTCTACCTGATCGACCTCCGACGGGTTGCTAATACGGCAGAACCCAAAATCTTCTCATCCTAAAAAAATAACAATAAGAATCATTGCAATAATGACACTTAATACAAATCCCCAGTAAAATTTTCTTTGAAAATCAGACATTTCATCGAGACGTTCTCCCAGATCTTTCGTAAAAATATCTTTATATAATTCTTTTTCACTTTTTTTACTATTCATTTTATTTTCTCGGAAATTTTTTAAATATATAGCTCACTGGTGTATAGCCAAATCCCGATATGCCTGCGAAAATTGTTATTACAGTGGCCCCGTCATAAGAGTGGGCAATTGTCCTCTAATCCTTCTAAAATTCCTAAGTAATGATTGTATCTGCTCCGCCGATGATATATCCAACCATTGCTATCATGGGGAATCCCGTTGACGGGTGAATCGCCACCAGCAGCTTAGACTCTCCTGCCCCATGGTTCTTGAAAGATGAAGAGCCGATGATCGGGTTGAGACCTGGGTGTTCTGCCAGGCGCCTCGTGTTCGACCTCGTAGCTGCCTGATCCAACGACGAGATCGGGTCTGGCCTGTCTATCTCCCCTGCCCTGCAGCGGCTATGCATGATTACTGCACACGCTTCTCGAACACTTCTTTCATGACTGGCACCGACGAGAACGCATTCGGCCAGCCAGCATAGAACGCCAGGTGCGTGATCGCTTCGGACGCCTGGGGCTGGGTCAAGCCGTTATCCATCGCGCGATTCAGGTGGTAGGCGATTTGGGGGAAATGCCCTGACGCGATGAGCGCGCTGACGGTAGCTAAGCTGCGGTCACGCGGCGCCAATCCTGGGCGCAGCCAAAGGTCCTTAAAAAGAGTATCTGTGGTGAACTGCACTAGCCCCGGTGCGACCTTGCCAGCACTTTGCTCCGCCATTGCCGCGCGCTGCGCTTCCGCAATCTCGTCGATCTTCAGGAAAGTAACTGCCGCACCTGGTAACGACCCCGGAGCCACAGAGCGTCGCTCAAAGATCGGTTGCGCGATGGTGACCGCCGACATGGCTGTGCCCCAACCGGAATAGAAAGCCAGATGCGTAATGATTTCGGAGATTTCCTCTGCGTTCACGCCGTTGTCGAGCGCGAGATTCAGATAGAAGCCAACCTCCGCAGTTTGGTTGCGTGCGATCATGGCCGATAGCGTAACGATGCTGCGATCACGTTTCGACAGGTCCGGCCGTTCCCATAAGTTTCCGAACAAGACATTGTCGCTGTAGCTGTCAAGTGCTGGTGAAATGGCCTGCGTGGCTTGCCGCGCTTCCGACGCTGCGGCGTTCGTTTGTTGATTCAGGTCTGTCATGGAATGCCTTTCAATGAATGATTAATCGCTGGTGCGCGTGGCCAATGTAATGGACGGTCCGAAAGTCAACAGCGGTCCAAGTTCTTTCATCACGTCGGCAACATGGGGATGCGTCGCGTGACTGTTGACCGCCGCCTCATCGACCCAACCGTCCAGGATGAAGAAGGTGTTCGGCGTGTCGAGCCGCTGGTACAGGTCGTAATACAGACACCCCGGCTCTGCACGTGCCGGCTCCACGAATCGCAGAATCAGGTCGCGTACGCGCTCGCGGTCCTTCGAGTCGCAGCGCAGTTCGCAAATGATGTGGCGTTCGTTTGATTTAGCATTGTTCATGGCTCGCCTTTCAGTTCTTGCCAGCGTAGACGCGCGTCATGCCGCCGTCGACGATTAGGTCGATGCCGCGAATGTAGTTGTTCGCATCGGACGCCAGGAACACGACGGCATTACCGATGTCGCGCGTGGTGCCGACCCGTCCCGCCGGGATCTCCGTGGACACACGGGCCACGTAATCGGCCACGTCCTGGTCGCTCATTTTCTGTTCCTTACCGTAACCCTCGGTGGGAACAACGCCGGGGCTGACGGTGTTGACGCGGATGTCGCGGTCGCGCAAGTCTGTGGTCCAGCTGCGAGCGAGCGAGCGTACTGCCGCCTTGGTCGCGGCGTAGACACTGAAGCCTTTCAGGCCCATATCGGCGGTGATGGAGGCGTTCAGGATGACGGATGCACCGTCGCGCAGCACCGACAAGGCAGTTTGCATCGTCAGCACGACGCCTTTGACGTTGATCGACAGCTCGCTGTCGATCTGCTCTTCCGTCAGTTCCACCAGTGGTGTGGCGTGTCCGCCGCCTGCGTTGGCGAACAGAATGTCGAGCTGGCCATGCGCCTGCTTGATGGTGTCGGCCACGCGCTGCATATCCGCCTTGACCGACGCATCGGCCTGGACGCCGACGGCGCCCTTGCCCAGCTTTGCCACGGCGGAGTCGAGCACTTCGCGGCGACGACCGGTGATGTAGACGGTGGCGCCAGCTTCGAGTAGGCATTGGGCCGCGCCAAAGCCGATGCCCGTCGTGCCGCCAGTGACGAGCGCGATGCGCCCGTTGAGGGTATTTGTAACCATGATATTTCCCAGAGTGGAAGAGAGCGGTGCGCGCCCTGCGGTGACTACTGTCAGGCCAGACGCGCGGTAAATGGGACTGCTTAGCGGTTGATGGACTTCATCATCTGCGCGTTGTAGCGCTCGCCTTGTACCGGCACCCTTGCAAGCACGTCTGCCAGCGCCTTGAGGTCTTCCGGGGTGAGAACAACATCGGCGCCGCCGACGTTCTCTTCTAGGCGGTGCAGCTTGGTTGTGCCAGGAATCGGCGCAATCCACGGCTTCTGGGCCAGCAGCCAAGCCAGGGCTACCTGTGCCGGCGTAGCATTCTTGCGTGCGGCGACTTCCCCGATAAGGGTCACGAGATTATGGTTGGCCTCGCGGGCTTCATCGGCAAAGCGCGGCAAGTTGTTGCGCACGTCGCCTGTTGCAAAGGTCGTGCCGGCATCGATCTTGCCGGTCAGGAAGCCTTTCCCGAGCGGGCTGAATGGAATGAAGCCAATACCCAGCTTTTCCAGCAGCGGCAGGATTTCGTGCTCTGGCTCACGAGTGAACATCGAGTATTCGCTCTGCAGGGCCGATACCGGCTGCACGGCATGGGCACGGCTGATGGCATCCACGCCGGCTTCGCACATACCGAAATACTTGACCTTGCCCGCGGCGATCAGGTCGCGTACGGCGCCAGCCACATCTTCCATCGGCACGTTTGGATCGACACGGTGCTGGTAGAACAGGTCGATGCAGTCCGTTTTCAGGCGCTTGAGCGACTCTTCGGCGACCTGCCGGATACGTTCGGGGCGGCTGTCAAGGCCTGCGGCAGGGTTGCCGTCCTTGAAGCCAAACTTCGTGGCGATAATGACCTTGTCGCGGAACGGCGCGACTGCTTCGCCGACCATCTCTTCGTTGGCCTGGCCATACGCTTCGGCGGAATCGAACAAGGTCACGCCGCGCTCGTAAGCAGCACGGATCAAAGCGATGCCATCACTTTTATCGGTGGCCGGGCCGTAACCAAACGTCAAACCCATGCAACCGAGTCCGATCGCCGACACTTCCAAACCACTATTTCCCAATTTACGTTGTTGCATGCCGTACTCCTGAAAGTGCCGGCTAAGGAGGTGTGGAGGTAGCCGGCAGAACCTATGAACGAACTATAAGCTTGCACGATCCCTGCGAGAAGCCATATACTTCGATTGCTGATATGCAAAATTTCGATAAATGGAACGAATTAATCTCAACAATGTGGCAGCGTTTGTCGTCGTTGCGCGGGAGCGCAGCTTTACCCGGGCGGCCGCCCAGCTCGGTCTATCTCAGTCGTCCTTGAGCCATACGATCAGCGCGCTGGAAGCGAAGATGGGGATGCGTTTACTGACCCGGACGACGCGCGGTGTGTCACCCACCGAGGCTGGGGAGCGCCTGTTGGCTAGCGTCGGCCCCTACTGCGAAGCCATCGAGTCCGAGCTGGCTTCACTGAGTGAGGAGCGCGACAAGCCGGCTGGCACGATCAGGATCAGTTCGCACGATCATGCGGTTCGAACGATCCTCTGGCCGAAGCTATCCAAACTGCTCCCCGCTTATCCAGACCTAAAAGTCGAGTTTTCGATACACTACGGGCTGATCGACATCGTTGCCGAACGATTCGATGCAGGTGTGCGAGTAGGCGACCAGGTAGCCAAGGACATGATCGCTATGCGGATCAGCCCGGATTTCAATATGACCGTGGTCGGCTCGCCTTCTTATTTTTTGGCGCGAAAACCGCCGTTGGCCCCACAAGACCTGACGGAACACAGTTGCATCAACTTGCGCCTACCGACACATGGTGGGCTGTTTGCATGGGAGTTCGAGAAAGCAGGTAAGGAGCTGAACGTTCACGTGCAAGGCCAGATCATCCTGAATACGTCGCCGGAAATCGTGACAGCTGCGCTGGAAGGGTATGGCTTGGCCTATATACCGCAGGATGTTGCTGACCGGCACATCGCATCTGGCCACCTGTTGCAGGTGCTGGAAGACTGGCGTCCGACCTATCCCGGCTACCATTTGTACTATCCGAGCCGGCGCAATGCGTCGCAGGCGTTTTTGCTTGTGCTAGACGCGCTGCGTTTGAAGGCCAAATAAGCAGAAGTGGCGAACGACCGCTACCGGGTGGAAGCGGACGGTGCCATTAGGGTAAAACGCCATCGGTCGCTTGGACTCTCCTGATCCATAGGTCTTGAGCGTTGAAAAACCGATGAATCGTGTTTGGAGCCTGGGTGTCCTACCAGACTCCTGGCGCGCGATCTCCTAGCTGCCTGATCCAACGGCGAGATCGGGGCTGAGTCTATCTCCCCTGCCCTGCAGACACTCCTACCGCGCGCTAGCAAAAGCAGGCCTTCCCTAGCCATAACTGCCGGCGAAGGATGGCATAGCTGGCCGAGGCAACAGCAGAGCGCCTGCTTCTGAGCGCTACCTCGGCACAGTTGGCTACGATAGACTAGCCCGTCATTAGCTTCGTGCGCTCGGCCAGATCGGGGACTTTGCACGCTGGCAGTTGAGTTGCGCTCATGGCCAGCGCGACATGGCACCAGACGGTGTCACGCCAAAACAGAAGCTTGCCTTGGCCGCTTAACCTCTACTTTTAGTCCAATCTAAAAATGGGGGGATTACCACAAGACGTTGCCCAACAATCTTGAGTTCATCAGCCAGATCCACGTACTCAGTCCACGGCGCCTCTGCATTCCACGGAAGAAATTGCCCTTCAAAGCTGCGCCAGAATACGCATCGAAATTCAAAATAGAGACGAAACCAAGCTCCGTTGAATTTTAAGTAACTTACATTCGCGGGCACAGGCGGTTCACCTTTGATATGCAAAGACTCACAGACGAAGCCCTCACATATCGATTCCGTCCAATCTGGCACGCTTCCATTAATTGTCAATTCGAACTGCTCTGTTTGAGTCATCGTGTTTCCAATGCGCTTGCCGTGATCGTCCGCTTCTGGCCGCCAGCGGCCCATGAGCATAACGAATTACCAAGCGAGGAAAGTCACGCATTGTCACGTCAACGCAACTGGCTGCTTCTGGCCGGTTGCCGTCGTTGCCAGGTTACGCGCCAATGCAGCCGTTCAAACAAGGAAAAACTAACGGCTCAACGCAGCGCTGCATTGAGCGCATAACCCTTCAGAGTTCACCTCAAGTGGCGAAAAGTAGCGTCTTAAATTCTGTCCTTTGAAAAGAGGATCATCATTCGACGGCATCTCGGGCTTATAGCCACCGAACTGGCAGCAGGCGCACGTATTCATCCAGCGCCTCAGATCGGGGTACATTGCTAGATACCCCGCTCCGTCTGCGTACCTTGCACTCATTTGCACCTCAAAAACCGTTATAGAAGACGTCCGCTCTTGGCCGATAGCGGACGACCTGCATGGCTTAGTGTACGAACTTGTTGCTTTGAGAGCAAGGGGAGGTTGGATAGGCGCTTGAAACCAGCTAGATGTGAAAACGGCCGCAGAAAGCGGCCGTATCGTTGAGGCTAGGCGGTGGAATAAAAATCCCATTGCCCCAAGTTTGCCCCAAGTTTGCCCCAAGTTCGTATTTCGACAGTATGGGAAATACTAAGTCATTGAATACAAACGAAAAATTTGGTGGGAAGTGCAAGTTTCGAACTTGCGACCCCTGCAGTGTGAATGCCAGTGCCATCGAGTTTTTGCAGTGCTCTCATAGGGGGAATTTTTCTTTGGGTGCCATTGGACGCCACTGAATTGCACCCGATTACACCCAAATTACACCCACTCTTCTCGCGCCCCCAAAAGCCCCGCCCGTCAACCCTTGCGTTTTCTCAGCATGTCGTTCCAAATAAATCAATAGGATACCGTTAATGAATTGCGAATTTAGAGCCGCTGCAGTCATCACTTCACGTTTCGTAGATAACTTGTGTTAGCGGCTCTAAAAGCCAAGTCGAATACAGGATAATGGCAAGCGCTGCAAGAACACCAGCGACTATTAATGCCAACTCCAGGAAGATCATCAAAAGTACCCCGCTTCGCTAAGCACTCGCCACCCACCTTTACTTTTCAAATAATCCAACGGACCTGAAAACTCACCTGGGTCATCGTATTCCATCCCTCCCGGCAACATACTCTGGGAAGCCATTGCGTTTCACCCAGGCGTATAGGCTATGGATACTCACGCCAACCCGCTCTGCGACTTCGCTAACCGGGCGCCCGCGCTGCGCCACTTGCTTGACCGCAGCAATCTTGAATTCCTCTGTGTAGCGCTTTTCGCTCAGACCTTCTCCTTGTATCCGTAATTATGCTTCAGGAGTGTCTACGATTGTCGTGGCGATTCAGGTATATGCCACCACTACATTTACGCAAAAAAAATCAAGATACCTATCGAAATATCTCCTTAATTAATAATTAATTTTGGACAACCACTTAAACCTTTTTTTGATATTTGAATCCATTCATTTTTTTCGGCCAAGTAGTTAACTATGACGGTATTATCAACCAAACAATTTATTTTTATTTTCGATGAGACAAAAACATTTTTCGGCGCGTAAGTCGTTAAATCATAACGCCAATTATTTTTATTTTTTAAAAAAAAGTTCTCAAGATCGACAGTTTCATTTTCACTAATAATTTTTTTTCGAACCTCGATTCCATTATTGTATTCAATATACTCCATATACCTTGGCAAAGAATCAATTGAGAAGTCCACCCTATAAAATGATAAAAAATTCATTAAAATTGCTTTTACCATAAAAATGGTCATTTTTATCTCCCGATCCTTCTATTAAGAATAATATTTCTTATTTCATTAAATTGCTTTTGAGAATAATCTCTGCAATTATTCGATACAACGTTATATGGCCCAGTATACGAAAGCTGTCTCTTTAGATAATTTTCGATAAAAACATCTTCCTCTCTATTTGTTCTAAATACCTCTTGAATTTTTGTAAATGGATCATTATCCGTATAGACGATACCGCTACCAGCCTGCCTTGGCGATGGGTCAACCCCGTATGCAGCCCACATACCTTGCATCGGTGCCGCGCTACTAGTCATGCCAAAACTCTGTCCATAGTGGCCATTTGGTGTATCTACAGCAATTTTTTGGTGAAATCCTCCAACCTGCGCAGTATTTCCAAGATACAAATCCAGCCCCGTCGGATCTATATATAAAATCGGGTTACCCATTACATAAGCATAGGTATTTGCCCCTCCCGCCAACCCAATCGGATCACTCTGCAAATACCGTCCCAACGACGCATCATAGTAACGATGCCAGTTATACCACAAGCCAGACTCGGTATCGTAATACTGTCCAGGGAAACCAACATTCATGCCGCCGATATTGTCGACGATGACAGTACGGTCGAAGGCGGCATTGGTGGCACGCCAAGCGATGGCACCAATGCTGTTGGTCAGCACCTCGGGACGTCCCAGATGGTCGTTGTGGCTGGCATAGAATTGGCCACTACGCGCCACGCCCAACAGTTCGCCACCGAGCCACACATAGCTTGTGCCCACTGAATTCAACTCCGCAAGCAGCTCTCCTTGCGGGCCATAAATCGCGAAAGTGGCAGTTCCCGCGACGTTACGATAAACACGTTGATTAAGCGCATTGCTGCGATACGCTGAAACAGTTCCATTGACGTCAATGCCAAAAATACGATTGAATACATCGTACATATAGGTACGACTTCCATCATGTCGCGACTCACTGACCACATTCCCAATTGCATCATACGTAAAATGACGGAACAGACCATTACCGCTCCATGAGAGAAGTCGGTTACTGCTCGCATCAACCGCAGAATTATAGTCAATCCCCTTGCGACTGTGCCCCATGCGATTTCCTGCCTGATCAATGGCAAAAAATTGTGAATCACCGTCGCGCCATATGCTCGTTACCCGATTCGCCATGTCGTAATCGAGCACCTGCGACTGAGCCGGATTTCCATAGTCACTTATCTGCGTCAGATTGTTAACAGGACTATATCCAATTTCGACATGCTGACCGCCCCCATAGATCGAGGTCGTACGCCCATCCGCATCAAAAGCAACCTTGCGTGGCATGTTATTTCCAAAACGCCAGGCATATCGCTGTCCACTCACGGGCTGATACAGGAATGAGTCGGCAATAGTGCCCCAGGCACCTTGACTGGTAATCGAAGCAATGCGCCCGACACTGTCATAGTGATAATTGATCACCACACCAGTCGGATAGCTCATGCTTGTCAGCCGTCCTGCCGCATCATAATTCCAGCTTGTTGTGTGTACTCCACCATAAATGCTATTAACTTGCTGAACAATCTCTCCTACCGCGTTATAGGTATAAGCAGTCTGTCCCGTATCGTCATTGAAGCGTGTGAGGCGCCCCTTGCCATACGTTCCTTCATCATAGGTAAATGTCTCTACATAACCGTTGCTGCTGCGGGAAGTCTTACGTCCCAATACATCCCAGGCATATTGAATGACAATACCCGCTGCATTCGTTTCATTCACGAGGCGTCCTGCACTGTCGTAGACATATGTAGTCGTTCCCGTATCAGGGCTGATGATGCTGGTGACTTGGCCGAAACCATTATAGGTATAGCGTGTTTGCAACGGACGAGGATCGGTCACCGACTCCAAATTGCCGCGCGAATCATATTCCATGGTCGTTACGCCACCGTCAGGTGCGGTAGTGTGCACGAGACGATTGGCCGCGTCGTACTGATAAGAAGTAACACGACCTTGGGCATCCGTGCTGCTGATTAGGTTCCCATTGTTATCATAGCGCTTGTCGACTCGCTGTCCATTATTGCCCAGCTGTGTATAGGGGCGCCCCAGTGAATCAAGGAAGGTGCCACTACTAAATTCCGTCGTAGCTACGGCGACGGGCACCGAACCCTGGAGCTCCGCATAGTTGCGCGGAGAGCTGGTTCGTACGCTATTGTCAGACATATTTACTGCTATACGCGCGCTTTCACCGAGTGCATTACTGACATACTCCAGCCTGCCTGCCGCGTTGTATTGATAGCGAGTCACACTGCCGTCCGGATAGCTAATGGTACTTATTTGACGATCGTTTGTATAGGTAAATCTTGTGGTTTGAGTTCCATTCTTCGTTATAGATAAAGCATTACCCAATTCGTCATATGTGTATGTACTGATGACACCATTAACATCAATATATTTTCCTGGGAGGCCCAAGCCATTGTAATCAGACCAGCTGCTTTTTTGATCGAGCTCATTAGTAACGCTGGAAATATTTCCTCTAGCGTCATACACAGTTGTTTTCTTGAAAACTCCTTCAGGCAATACATTCGATATGCTTCTAGAAAATCCTACTGGAAGAATATTGTAATCATATAATTTTTTGCGTTGTGCGCCAGTTGATATATCCGTATGAATTTCGCTAAGCATGTCCCCGGTCGCATCGTAAGTATAGTTTTCTCGTGCATAGATTTGATCGTTGGAGTCTAGTAAATCAACTTGTATAATATTATTTCCATCCCATGTATTAATTTTGCTGATCTTGCTGGAAGTATTTTCATTTTCTACTATTTTTTTTAGTTTTCCAGAGGCATCAAAGCTGCTTATGCTTGTATTGCCATTCCAGTCTGTCTTGGTGGCAACGTAACCTTTAGCATCATAAGTTGTAGATGCACTAGATAATGGGCATGTCGAAGTGCCTTGACGTGATATTGTTGTTATCTTCAACTCACCCAGCACTAATTTATTTCCATAAATAGTGGATTGTCCGGTTGTGCTTGTAACAGTAGTTTGATTCTGCCCATATGTAAATGTTTCTCCTTCTTCGCCGCCTTCTAATACGCTGCTTTGTACTTTTCGGTCAGGATAGTAGGTATATTTACTATAACGCACCCCATTAATCAATATTCCAGTTAATAGAGTTGGGTCGCTTGATTCGTATAAATACTCACGAATATTGGGATTTGATCCAGGGGAGACGACTTTAATAAGCATACGTCTGGCATTATAAAAATAACTCCAGATATTTCCAGCCGGATCTGTAGCCGTGGACACCAGCGAATTGCTGCCATAAGTAAAGGAAATTGATTTTCCAAAATTATTTTTTACATTTGAAAGCATGGAATTCTGATAGGTAAAATTTATTGTTTCTCCAGATATATTGTCGGACATAAATAAAACATTTCCAAATCTATCAAATTTGTAGGTTTTATTATTTTGATTTAAGGTGTAGAGGTAAGGGTAACCAAACTCAAGTTGGCCAGTAGAAACTGCACCACGCACGGCATATAAGTAGTAATTTTCTTCACCGCCATGAGGTGTATAAACAAATGAAACTCCGCTGGGATCAGTAAATGTGATATTGGATGGTATGCAATTCCCAGAGGTGCAATATGCTGGCCCGAGTGCTAGTCTAGGGCCATCCCAAGTAGAAAGCCAATTTTCCCCAAATAAAATTCCTTTGTTATTGATGCTTCGATAGGTTCTCTGCAGGCTAAGCCCATATTCTCCTGCGGAGATAAAATCTTGTTCTTTTTTGTATTTTTCCCCCGTAGTGATAACTACAGGGTGAGGTGAGGAATTGCAATCATCGTTTAGGGAATTATCTGCACTTGGAGGTAGCGCCGCACCTTTTGTAGAAAATCCGCCAGCTGTAACAATATTCCATTTTGATTCCATCTTCGGCGCAGGTAAAAATTCGAATTTACTTAATAGTGGCGCACTTATAAACATTTTTTTAATTGGATCATCCGCTATTGCAGCTCCGATAAAGAAGAAATAGAAGAATAGGAAAATTATTTTTTTCATTGAGTTTCAATTTAATTGAGATGTAAAATTCCAATGTTACCAATTAAACCATCAGGAAATATATCGAATTGTCACTATTGTTAATTTTTATAAATACCTTATTAACAATTTGCATAATTGGAAAATTTTCTATGTGTTTTATCCGATGCGCTTAAGGCTGATCAGCGTTCTGCCCTACTGTGCCACACGCCCCCTCACAAATGCTTGGCATGCCCGGCCAATCGCGGCCACTTCTTCCGTTTGCAGGATCAAGGCTTGAATATCTCGCGCCACCGCGTCAGGAAGTATCCCGCCGGCGGGATCGGCTGCAGCGCCTCCTTCGGCGCCACCGGCACCGGCCGAGGCGGCAGGTCCAGCACTTGCACAGAAGGCGGGCTTGCGCATGCGCTCAGCAGCAGCAAGGCGAGCGCGTACATCGTTGATTTCTTCATCGTAGGCTTTCGTGATGGCCAGCGCGGCGGCGGCCTGTTGCCTGGCTTGTGCCAGGTTCTCAGCGGCGCGCTGCGCCACCACCTTCGTTTCTGCAGCAGCCCGGAGCTGCTTGTCAGCATCCCATTGGGCCTGCACGGCTGCACGGCCCTGGGCGTTGCCAAGCATGCGCTGGTACAGCATGCCGGCGCCCGCCAGCAAACACACCAGCACGGCGCCGTACAGCCAACACGGCACCTTGCCCGCAAGTCTGGCCAGCGCGCTCACGCCAACACCCGCTTGGCCACCGCGAACAGCGCCAGGCGCTCGGCCAGGCCGTTCGTGCCGCCGTTGACGCGCCGCGTCACCTTCACCTGGTCGCCCGCATCGGCCAAAGCGTTCAGTCCGTTCGCCTGCCAGAACCAGCCAGCCGAGCGGCAGGCGTTGACCGTCTGCTCCAGCAGCTCGGGCTTGGCCAGCAGATCCAGGCCCAGCGCCTTGCCGCAGGCAGCGTAGTTGGCGCGGCCGGTCACCTGCAGCAGACCACGGCCCTTGAAGCGCACGCCGTCGCCACGCTGCGTATTGCCCAGGTCGACGCGACCTTCGTAGGCCTGGCCGCTCGCCAGCTCGCGCACATACACCAGGCTGCCGGACTCGTGGCCTACCTGGGACAGGAACGACGCCTGGCGCGCAGGCGTGGTAATGCCGAATTCCACCATGGCCGCATTCAACGGCACCAGGAACGTACCCGCGCGCGGGCGCGCGTTGGGCAGGATGGCCAGCAGCTGGCCCAGCGTGACGGCGCTCACATCCCACCCCGCACGTCACGGACGACAGCGGCCGCGTCGCGCGCCAGCTCGCCGATGTCCTTGTCGCGGCGCTTGTCGAGCCAGCGTACCGTGGCGCCCAGCACCCACCACGCGGGCAAGCCGGCGGCCACCATCAGCGGCGCGGCGATGAACAGGAAGCCCAGGGCCGGGTCGCTGCCGTACAGCACGGCCACGGCGCGCGCGCTATCAAACAGGCCCGGCATCCAGTTGCGCACGACCACAACCAGGGCCGGCCCCATCAGGGCGGAAAACAAAATGGTGACGAAGAAGCGCACGCCCGCTTCCTTGGCGGTTTTTGGCCACATAAACATGAATCCCAGTGAGGTTGCGGCAGCGCC
>NZ_JBWKUP010000032.1:0-20829 GCF_059420905.1 Janthinobacterium sp. GW821-FHT03C08
GTCCCCATCGTCTAGAGGCCTAGGACATCACCCTTTCACGGTGAGTACAGGGGTTCGAATCCCCTTGGGGACGCCAGATTCGCGTAGTGTGCGGCGCGCGCAAGTGCCAGCCGCAAGCAGTAACAGGTCGGGATGCAAAGTAGCGCGTCCAGGACAGATTTCTGTCCCCATCGTCTAGAGGCCTAGGACATCACCCTTTCACGGTGAGTACAGGGGTTCGAATCCCCTTGGGGACGCCAGATTCGCGTAGTGTGCGGCGCGCGCAAGTGCCAGCCGCAAGCAGTAACAGGTCGGGATGCAAAGTAGCGCGTCCAGGACAGATTTTCTGTCCCCATCGTCTAGAGGCCTAGGACATCACCCTTTCACGGTGAGTACAGGGGTTCGAATCCCCTTGGGGACGCCAGACCGGCTGAATCAGCCAACAACAAAGCCGCCTGGTAACAGTGCGGCTTTTTTGTTGTCCGCCGTCATCTCAACTTGCATCATCTTTTTTCCGCCGCCCATGCTTCTACCTACCGATCGCGCGCCATCGTTGGCTATCTTCTGCAAAGTCGTCGATAACTACGGCGATATCGGCATCTGCTGGCGACTCGCGCGGCAGTTGCACAACGAGCATGGCGTGGCCGTCACCTTGTGGGTGGATGATTTGGCCAGCTTTCAACGCATCTGTCCCGGGATCGATGTGGCTGCACGGGCGCAGCAGGCATCCGGCGTTACGGTGCGCCACTGGCAAGACCAGGATGGCGTGTTTGCGCCGGCCGACATCGCCGATATCGTCATCGAGTTCTTTGCCTGTGACATTCCCCCGGGCTATATCGCTGCCATGGCGCAATGCGTACCCCAGCCCGTGTGGCTGAACCTGGAAGGCTTGACGGCGGAAGAATGGGTGGAAGGCTGCCATGCGCTGACGTCGCCGCGCCACGGCATGATCAAGCATTTCTTCTTCCCCGGTTTCACCGATAAAACGGGCGGCTTGCTGCGCGAAGCATCGCTGGAAGAGCGGCGGCAGGCGTTCCAGGCCGATGCGGCCGGCATGGCGGCCTTCCTGGGGCAGTTCGGCATGACGCCGGCAGAAGTTGCTGCATTAAAAGTGTCGCTGTTCTGCTACCCGTCCGCGCCCGTGGCCGGGCTGTTTGCGGCCTGGCAGGCAGCGAGCGAGCCCGTGGTCTGCCTGGTGCCGGAAGGCGTCGCGTTCGATGCCGTTCAGGCGTTTTTCGGCGACGATGTGGCGGCCGCGGGCGCGGTGCACACGCGCGGCGCGCTCACCGTGCGCGTGCTGCCCTTCGTGCCGCAGGATGACTATGACCGCCTGCTGTGGGCCTGCGACGTGAACTTCGTGCGCGGCGAGGATTCCTTCGTGCGCGCCCAGTGGGCGGGCAAGCCTTTCCTCTGGCATATCTATGTGCAGGATGAAAACCTGCATCACGTGAAGTTGCGCGCCTTCCTGCAGCGCTACGCCGTCGATGCCGAGGGGGCGATCAACGGCCTGGTGCAGGCGTCGCTGGCCTGGAATGGCGCCGCTGCCGACCCCTTGCCATGGAGGCAGCTGTGGTCTGCCTTGCGGGCCGACATGCCGCGCATCGTCGCGCGGGCGCAGGGCTGGCAGGGATTGATGCAGGCCAATGGCGATCTGGCAAGTAACTTGCTGGCGTTCGCCGGCGCGACGAGATAGGCGCTTGCCCAAAATTAAGGTAAAATGCCCGGTTATTTCTAACGTATTTTTAACCGATCAAACGCAAGCTTGCGGCGCTGATGGCACCCAGGCGGCAGATGATCTTCATGCAACCCACTTTTTACGTACATTCCTATGAAACCCGCAAAAGAAATTCGTGTTGGCAATATCATCATGGTCGACAGCAAGCCAATGATCGTGTTGCGTTCTGATGTCAACGGTTCGAGCCGCACGGGCTTCACCTACAAATGGAAGATGAAAAATCTTCTGACGAACACGCCGATGGAAAACGTGTTCCGCGGCGACGACAAGTTCGACGTTGTTGTCCTGGACAAAAAGCCAGTGACCTATTCGTACTTCGCCGACCCGCTGTTCGTCTTCATGGACGCCGAGTACAACCAGTACGAAATCGAAGAAGAAAACCTGGGCGATGCACTGCATTACCTGAAGGACGGCATGGAATGCGAAGCCATTTTCTACGACGGCAAAGCCATCTCCGTTGAACTGCCTACGACCATCGCCCGTCAAGTGGTGTACTCGGAGCCTGCAGTCAAGGGCAATACTTCGGGCAACGTCCTGAAAGAAGCCAAGATCGAAAACGCCATCGACGCGCACCGCCACACCGTGCAAGTGCCGCTGTTCGTGGCACAGGACGACGTCATCGAAATCGACACCCGTACCAACGAATACAAGCGTGTCGTACGCAACTGATAGATCGCCAGGCTGCGCTGCACGCATGGCCCGGCCAACGCCGGACCCGCTTGCTCCAGTTGTTGATCATCAAGAAACGCTGCCCTAGGGCAGCGTTTTTTTTGCTTAAAAAATAATTCCCTTCAACAACAATTGAGTTGCAAGGACTGCTATGCTATGGCTTCTACATTGTTGCGTTAGAAACATTGAAGTTCCCTGGAGATACCATGCAGCGCAGTCATTTGTTACGCAATGGCGCTTATCGGGGCGCCACGGCCGCGGCCGTGTCCATGCGCGCTGCGCGTCCCGTGCTGGCCCGTGCCACGGCGCCCGCCAGTCCCATGGCCCACCTGCTCGATGCGGGCGTGTTGCCGCAACAGCAGATGATGCAGGCAGGTAAGCTCAGTTCGCATGCGCTGACATCGCAGTACCTGGCGCGCATCCGCTCGCTGTGCAGCACGGGCGCGCGCGCCCATGCCGGCATCGAAATCAATCCCGACGCCTTGAAAATTGCCATGGAAATGGACCGTGAGCGGCAGGTGCGCAAGGTGCGCGGCCCCCTGCATGGCATCCCCGTCGTCTTGCGCGACAGCATAGCCACCGGCGACCGCATGAAGACGCGCACGCAGGCGCTGTCGGCGGCGCATGCCGGCTGCGACTCCTTCATCGCGTCGCGCCTGCGCGCGGCTGGCGCCGTCATCATCGGCAAGAGCAATTTGCGTCAGTGGGCTGCCGTCAGCATGCCGCACGCCAGCGCCAGCTGGGCTGGCCTGACCATCCTCGCCGTGGACAGCGAAGCGGATGGTTCCATCGTCGCGCCGGCGTCCACGTGCGGCCTGGTCGCCATCCAGCCGACGGGCCGGGTGGCTGCCGGCCAGGCGGGCGGGGCCGCCGTGGCCGGGCCGATGGCACCCAGCGTGCGCGAGGCAGCGTGGCTGCTGGCGGCCCTGTCCGGCGATGGCCGGGCCGATGACGCGGTGCTGGACCTGGCCAGCTTGCACGGACGCCGCATCGGCGTGGCGCGCAGCCTGTTCGGGCACTGCGCCGATACGGATGCCGTGATCGAGCAGGCCCTGCAGGTGCTGCGCGACCAGGGCGCCGAACTGGTGGAGTTCCCCGCGCCGGAGCCGGGAGCGGACGCCATCGGCGACGTGCTGCGCGGGCAGGGACTCGACGCGCTGGTGGGGCCGACCTGCCGCGCCGCGCCGCTGGCGCACGCCGTCCAGCCGCAGATGACCGTGCCTGCCGGCATGGCGCACGGCTTGCCCGTCGGCCTGTCGTTCATCGGCGCGTGTCATACCGAAATGCAATTGATTGCCATGGCATATGCCTATGAGCAGGCGACCCTGCACCGGCGCACGCCGGTACTGCCATCGAGCATCACTGAAGCGTTGCGCTGACCATGCCACTTCCTTTCCTTTTTGATACCTCTGACATTTTATGCTTGCAACTTTGCTGCTGAGCGCGGCCGTGACTGCCGCGACCACTCCTTTCGATGTCACGCAACTCGCCGGCAGCTGGTCCGACAGTTTTAATACCAACAATGTGTGCGATCAGCCGCGGCACTTTACGCGCATGCAGTTGTCTGACGATCATGCGCGTCTGGCCATCTTCAATGACCGCGTCTGGAAGAGCAATCTGGGGGAAAGCAACCGTTTCGCCGCCACGGTGGTGGCCGAGACGGAGCGCAGCCTGACTTTGCGCTATGACAATGAAACCCGCCAGGATGCGCATGGCAAGCTCGTGGAGTGGCAGCTGATCATCGTGGCGCCCGGCGTGTACCGCTGGCGCCAGACGGATTGGCCGGAAGGAAAAGTCAATGGCGTGGTCGGCATCCGCTGCTCGCCCTGATGACCCGCGCGCAAGCGGGCATGCCATTCTGCTATGCTGCCCCCTTTCATTTGCTGTCCCAGGAGGTTTCATGTCCCTGCGTTTGCTGTTACCACTGTTGATGAGCGCGGCCGTGGCGCTGGCCGCGCTGCCTGCGCAAGCCCGCACGCCCAGGCTGTCGCTGATCGAGCAGGCGCAAAGCTGCGACGGCAGTGCCGCCTGCCCATATTTTCCCGAAGTCTACAAGGCGGACTACGCCTTTCGCAGCGCCTTCAATATCGCCCTCAAGCGGGCCGGCCTGAAGCGGCAGCGCTGGGTGCCGAATGGCGTGACGACGCCGCTCAAGCCCATCGAGATCGACGGCAAGGCGCGCCTGCTGAGCAGCGTCTGCGAGCCGCATAATTGCGGCCACCGCTACAGCATCCTCTACGATCCGGCCGCGCGCAGCATGACGGGCGTGTATGTGGGCAGCGATGGCAAGGGCGGCGTGCGCACCGTGTATTTCGGCGATCCCAGCATTGCGGAAGCCGACCTGCTGATCAAGAACTGATGGGCGCGCCCCTGCGTATATCCAGCGTGCGGGACGAGCTGGACGTGGCGATGATCCACCGCTACCTGAGCGAAATATCCTACTGGAAGCGCGGCGTGGCACTGGAAACGGTGCGCAAGGGCATCGAGAACGCGCTGTGCTTTGGCGGCTACGTGAATGCGCGGCAAGTGGCATTCGCCAGGGTCGTCACCGACTATACGGATTTCGCCTACCTGCGCGACGTCTTCGTCCTGCCGGCCTACCAGGGCCGCGGCTATGGCCGGCAACTGGTGGCTGCCGTGCTGGGCGATGAACGCTTGCGCAACGTGGGCTGGATGCTGGCGACCGACGATGCGCATGCCCTGTATGCGGGCTTCGGTTTTACGGCATTGGATGCGCCGCACAAATACATGCGCCGTCCGGCGCCATAGGAATTATCAAAATAGCCTTTATGTGTCAAGAAAACTATTAATATTATTATATATAATAATGTTGCCTTGATAATGACATCATGTCATTATGCGCGCTCTGCAGCATTTGCAGAGCGGAGCAGTGCTGTGCTTTGCCCGTCGCCATGGCGCGCCGGCAAAGGTAGTGAGCGGTCTGATTGGTCGTCCCCTGGCACGTTTTCTCGTCACTTAGAAGGAATACATCATGAAACAATATGGAGCCGAGTTTCTCGGCACGTTCTGGCTGGTGCTGGGCGGCTGCGGCAGCGCCGTGCTGGCTGCCGGCTTCCCCGGCCTCGGTATCGGCTTTGCCGGCGTGGCACTGGCCTTTGGCCTGACGGTGCTGACGATGGCCTACGCCATCGGCCACATTTCCGGTTGTCACCTGAATCCCGCCGTCTCGATCGGCCTGTGGGCAGGCGGGCGTTTTCCTGCCAAGCAATTGCTGCCCTACATCATCGCGCAAGTGCTGGGCGCCATCGTGGCCGGCGGCGTGCTGTACGTGATCGCCAGCGGCCAGGCCGGTTTCGATGTCAGCAAGGGCTTTGCCTCGAACGGCTATGGCGCCCATTCGCCGGGCGGCTACTCGATGCTGTCGGCGCTGGTAATTGAAATCGTCCTGACGATGTTCTTCCTGATCGTCATCCTGGGCGCCACCGACAGTCGCGCACCGGCCGGCTTCGCGCCGCTGCCGATCGGCCTGGCCCTGACCCTGATCCACCTGATCAGCATTCCCGTCACCAACACCTCCGTCAACCCGGCCCGCAGCACGGGCGTGGCGCTGTACGTGGGCGACTGGGCCACCAGCCAGCTGTGGCTGTTCTGGCTGGCACCCATCATCGGCGCCTTGCTGGGCGCGCTGGCCTATCGCCTGATCGCGGGCGAGAAGACGTAAGTTTTACCCAGGAAAAACAAGCAGCCCGCGGGCTGCTTTTTGCCTTTACTCGCCGCCGCGCCACTCGCTCAGGTAATGCTGCGGCGTGCGGCCCAGGATGCGGCGGAACATGGCGCTGAAGGCGCTGGGACTGGCGTAGCCCAGCGCATAGGCGATGGCGGCCACGCCTTCGCCCCGGTCCAGGCGGCAGAATGCCTCGGCCAGGTGAACTTGCTGCAGCCATTGCCGGTAGTGCAAGCCCGTTTCCTTGGGAAACAAACGGATCAGGGTGCGCGCGCTGGCGCCCGCATCGTGGGCCCAGTCCTCGATGCTGCGCCGGCTGCCGGGCGCGTCCATGATGGCGGAGCACACGGCCACCAGGCGCCGGTCGCGCGGCCAGGGAATGGCGATGGGCACCGTATCGGCGCCCGCCAGTTCCGACAGGATCAGGTGCGCCAGCCAGTCGCCACGGCCATCGAGCGCATATTCGACGGGCTCGGCCAGCAGGGCCAGGATCAGCTCGCGCAACAGCCGGCTCACTTCCAGCACCTTGCAATCGGGGCCGAAGACGGCCGCCACACCCGCTTCAATGTACACGGTACGCATGCTCAGTTCGCTGAGGATGTGCACCTCGTGCAGGATGCCGACGGGGATCAGCAGGGCGCGCCGCGGCGGCAGCATCCACACGCCGTGCTCGGTGGTGACGCGCATCACGCCTTCCGTGGCGTACAGCAGCTGGGCGCGGATATGGCTGTGCGGCGGCGTGACGTCGCCCGCCTGGTATTGCTTGGACATGGCCGTCACGGGGCGCGGTACGTGCTGGTAGTCGTGCGCATCGGTGCTGCGGCTGAAGGGCATGCCGTCCGCATCGGCCAGGGCAGGGTGGTTGGTGTGCATGGGGTCTAGGCCGGGTTGGTCGCCGGGGTTTGCAAGGCGTTCTCGCCGAGTTGTCACTTACGCGACGATTATTGGAAGTTATCAGTTCAATGACCATACTATACTGGGTTCTTTGCGGGGCCGCCTGCCGGACCCGATCATTGCGGATGAACCATGCACACCACCACGTCTTCCGCCGCCATGCCGGCGGCTCCCACGCTCCAGAGTTCCCAACAACAATCCGGTCTGGCCATGCACATCCTGGGCGCCGTCGCCTTCGTGCATCTGCTCAATGACTTGATCCAGGCATTATTGCCGTCGATTTATCCGATGCTGAAAGCCGAGTTTTCACTCAGTTTTACCCAGGTCGGCCTCATCACCCTGACGTTCCAGTGCACGGCTTCGCTGCTGCAGCCATGGATCGGCTTGTACACGGACCGCCGTCCGCTGCCGTTTTTGTTGCCAATTGGCATGTGCTTTACCCTGGCCGGCGTGCTGATGCTCTCCATCGTCTCGACGTTTCCCACCCTGCTGATCGCCTCGGGCCTGATCGGCGTCGGTTCCTCGACCTTTCACCCGGAAGCATCGCGCGTGGCACGCATGGCATCGGGCGGACGCTACGGCTTTGCCCAGTCGCTGTTCCAGGTGGGCGGCAACGTCGGCTCCGCCTTGGGGCCGCTGCTGGCGGCGGCCGTCATCGTCGGCCGCGGCCAGGGCAATATCGCCTGGTTCAGCCTGCTGGCCGTGCTGGCCATCGGCGTGCTGTACAAGGTCAGCGGCTGGTATCGCGGCCACCTGGCCAGCTTCAAGCCGAAGGCGGGCGGCCACGGGCCGAACTTGTCGCGCAACAAGGTGATGGGGGCGCTGGGCGTGCTGGCCCTGCTGGTGTTCTCGAAATACATCTACATGGCCAGCCTGTCGAGCTATTACACGTTTTATCTGATCGACAAGTTCCACCTGTCCATCGGCGCGGCCCAGCTGTACCTGTTCCTGTTCCTCGCCGCCGTGGCGGCCGGCACCTTCATGGGCGGTCCCATCGGCGACTGCATCGGCCGCAAGCGCGTGATCTGGATTTCCATCCTGGGCGCCGCACCGTTCACCCTGCTGCTGCCGTACGTGGACCTGTTCTGGACGGCCGTCTTGACGGTGATCATCGGTTTCGTGATTTCGTCCGCCTTTTCCGCCATCGTTGTGTTTGCGCAAGAACTGGTGCCGGGCAAGGTGGGCATGATCGCGGGCATCTTCTTCGGCCTGATGTTCGGCGTCTCCGGCATCGCCGCCGCCGCCATGGGCCACCTGGCCGACGTGGCGGGCATCGCCTACGTCTACAAGCTCTGTTCCTACCTGCCGCTGCTGGGCATCCTGACGGTGCTGCTGCCGCATATCGAGCAGGCGAAGAAATAAGCGGGCGGTGCGGGCGGGCTTGACTGCCCGCCCGCGCCCATGCGATAGTAAAGCCATGCTCACTTCCATCCTCCCTCCAGTCCTTGCTTCCGGCGCCGCTGCTGCGTCGTGTCCGTGCGCCTGGCCCCGTGAGGATGCGGCCTTGCGCCGGTAAGCGTTTACTCCTCATTCCGATGGCCACAGTGTTGAAAAACCTGTGGCCATTTTCTTTTTCTGCAACGCCAATGAAAGTCCCGCATGATACTTCATTTGTACGACACGTATAGCCGCAGCCTGCGCCCCTTCGAACCCCTCGCCGCAGGCCAGGCGGGCCTGTACGCCTGCGGCCCCACGGTCTACGACTACGCGCACATCGGCAACCTGCGCACCTACCTGTTCGTCGACGGCCTGCGCCGCGCGCTCGAGTTCAACGGCCTGCAGGTGCGCCACGTGATGAACATCACGGACGTGGGCCATCTGACGTCGGACGCGGACAGCGGCGACGACAAGATCGAGGCGCGCAGCGCCCGCAGCGGCAAGTCGGCCTGGGATATCGCTTTGGACTTCACGCGCGCATTCGAGGGCGATCTGCGCGCCCTGAATATCCTGCCGCCCACCGTCTGGTGCCGCGCCACGGACCACATCGCCGAGCAGATCGACTTCATCGGCGACCTGGAAGCGAAGGGCTACACCTACCGCACGGCAGACGGCATCTATTTCGACACCACGCGCCAGGACAGCTACGGCAAGCTGGCGAACCTGCAGCGCGACGGCCTGCAGGCGGGCAAGCGCGTGGAGCTGGGCGAGAAGCGCGACATCTGCGACTTCGCCCTGTGGAAGTTCAGCGGCGTGCCCGGCCAGCGGCAGATGGAGTGGGACAGCCCGTGGGGCCTGGGTTTCCCCGGCTGGCATATCGAATGCTCGGCCATGGCGGAAAAGCACCTGGGCGCGTATTTCGACATCCATTGCGGCGGCGAAGACCACGTGGCCGTCCACCACAGCAACGAGATCGCGCAGACGCAAGCGCGCCACGGCACGCGCCTGGCCAACTTCTGGCTGCACGGCGCCTTCCTGAAAACGGGAGAGGCGAAGATGTCGAAATCCTCGGGCGATTTTCTGCGCCTGGACAGCCTGGCGGAGCAGGGTATCGATCCGCTCGCCTACCGCTACCTGTGCCTGGGCGCCCACTATCGCAGCAGCCTCAATTTCACGGATGAAGCCCTGCGCGCCGCTGCCAGCGGCCTGGCGCGCCTGCGCAGCAGCGTGCACGGGCTGGGCGCGGCGGCTGGCGAGGCCGACCCCGCGTGGCATGCGCGTTTTATGATCTGCATCAACGATGACCTGAATTATCCGCGCGCGCTGGCCGTGGCCTGGGAACTGCTGAAAAGCGCGCTGCCCGATGCCGTGAAAAAAGCCACCATGGCCCGCTTCGATGCGGCCCTGGGGCTGGACTTGCTGGCGTGGCAGCCGGCCCGGGTGGACGTGCCGGCGCAGGTGCAGGCGTGGATGGAAGAGCGGGCGGCCGCCCGTGCGCAGCGCCAGTGGGCGGAGTCGGACCGCTTGCGCGCATTGGCGCGCGCGGCCGGCTACGACATCGACGATACGCCGCAGGGCCAGCAGGCGCGCCGTTTGTGAGGATGGTATCCGCGCCGGTGCGGCATAATGGCCGCCTGATGAAAACGGGAGATGCCGTGAAGCGTGCCGTGCTGCTGTTGAGTGCTTGCCTTGCCCTTGCGCCCGCGCAAGCGTCCAGCGACTGTCCCGGCTTTCCCGCGCTGGCCTCCTCCGGCGAGGCGCTGCTGGCGCAGGTGCGCGCGCTGCCGCCCGTCGGCATCGACCGGGAAGTGCAGGCCTGCGCGCCAAAAACCGTCATCGATTTCGCCTACAGCGGCGGGGTGCTGTGCCGCTTTGGCGCTGAAGCGGAGGCGGCGACGGCTGCCGTCACGCGCCTGGCCGATGGCGGCGAGCTGGTCGAGTACCTGTATCTGTTGCCGTATGCGCCGGAGCGCCACGCGCGTCTGCTGGCGCTGCTGGACGCGCGGTTTGCGCGGGTCGACAGGGCGGCTTACCCCGCTTTTTTGCGGGCCGCCACTCCGGGCAAGGAAACCACGGCCCTGTTCACCCACGGCGGCTACTATGTCTCGCTGGGCAAGCCCACCGCAGGCGACCCCGCCGCATGGTATTCGAACGTGATCTTTGAAAAAATGGACAAGCCCGCGCTGGGCGTGCGCAAGGTGTGCCAGGACGCTGCCGATGACTGAAGCGCAGGCCTTTCCGGCCGCACTGACGGATGCCGCGTCATGGCTGCTGCCCGCGCTGTCCGATGGCCAGCTGCACGCGCCGTCGGCGCCGTTTGACGTGCAGCAGGATGGCCGGCGGCTGCGCATTCCCGTGCGCACCTATTACGTCCGCGAAGCGCTGCTGGATGCCACGGGGCTGCCCGGCGACGCGGGCGCGATTGCCCTGTGCCTGGGTACGCGTCACCATGACGGGCATCTGCGCGCACACTGCGTGGCGCAGCTGCTGCGGCAGGAGCGCGCATGGACGGTGCCCTTCGTCGTGCACCTGTGCGGCGAATACGTGCTGGAGATAGTCGAGAGAATCGGCGCGGCGCTGCCGGCCTGGAATGCGCAGGCGCTGGCGCGCTACCTGCGGGAGAATCCCGCGTATGTCGCTACGCTGGAACGGCGCGCCGTCAGCTACTGGAATTGCTACTACCGCGACGAATACCCCGTGTGGGAAGCGTATCCGGGGCGCAGGACCATGGCGGCCCTGCGCGCATTGCAGCAGCTTACGCCTCGATGAAGCGCATCTTGAAGCTGCGGCCCTTGATGTTGCCGAAGTCGCGGCCCAGGGAGTTACCGGCATTGAGGCGCTTGAAGGCCGCCTCGGCCACCGTGCGGTCGATGGCCACGTAGGTCATGAACTCGAACACGTTGATCTTGCCCACTTGTTCCTTGGTGAGGCCGGCGTCGCCCGTCAGCGCCCCCAGCAGGTCGCCGGGACGCAGCTTGTCCTTCTTGCCGCCCATGATGCACAGCGTGACCATGGGCGCCGGCAGCGCTTCGGCGCCATCGTCCTCGCCCAGTTCCTTCAGCGCGTGCCATTCGACGGCGCTGTTCTGGTACTGCTCGATCAACTTGACCCATTTCTTCTCGTTCGGCGCGCACAGCGACAGGGCCAGGCCCTTCTTGCTGCCACGGCCCGTGCGGCCGATGCGGTGGATGTGCACTTCCGTGTCTTTCGAGACGTCGACGTTGATCACGGCGCCCAGGTCGGAAATATCGAGGCCGCGCGCGGCCACGTCGGTGGCCACCAGCACGGAGCAGCTGCGGTTGGCGAACAGCACGAGGATTTCATCGCGCTCGCGCTGTTCCAGCTCGCCGTACAGGGCCAGCGCGGAAAAGCCTTGCTGGCGCAGTTCCTCGGCCAGCTCGCGGCAATGCACCTTGGTGTTGCAGAAGGCCAGGGTCGATTCCGGCTTGAAGTGTTTCAGCAGCTTGCCGACGGCGGCGTTGCGCTCGTCGAAGCCGATTTCATAGAAGCGCTGTTCGATCTTGTCGTTGTCGTGCTGTGCCTCGACCGTCACTTCCAGCGGATTGACGAGGAAGGATGCGGTGGCGCGGCGGATGTCTTCTGGGTAGGTGGCCGAGAACAGCAGGGTCTGGCGGCGCGCCGGGCAGGCGCTGACGATGCCGGCGATTTCCTCGTAAAAGCCCATGTCCGTCATGCGGTCCGCTTCATCGAGCACCAGCGTCTGCACGTGGTTCAGGTTGATGGTGCCGCGGCCGATATGGTCGCGCAGGCGGCCCGGCGTGCCGACGACGATGTGCGCGCCGTGTTCCAGCGAGGCGATTTGCGGGCGCATGGGCGCGCCGCCCGTCAGGGTCAGGATCTTGATGTTGCCGGCCGCGCGCGCCAGGCGGCGCAGCTCATTGGCCACCTGGTCGGCCAGTTCGCGCGTGGGGCACAGCACCAGGCCTTGCACGGCAAACCAGGCCGGATTGAGCTTGTGCAGGATGCCGATGCCGAAGGCGGCCGTCTTGCCGCTGCCCGTCTTGGCCTGGGCGATCAGGTCGCGGCCATCGAGCACGGCCGGCAGGCTTTGCGCCTGGATGGTGGTCATCTCGTGGTAGCCGAGCGAATCCAGGTTGGCCAGAAAGGCGGGCGTCAGCGGCAGGCTGGAAAAGGCGGTGGTGGTGGAGGTGGTATTCATAGGGGCGTAGCCGGTAAAAAGCGGTGGATGGGCACAGTCTACAGGCATTACGCCCTTGTGCGGATGGTGGTGTGGCAGCCGGCGGCAAACGGCCGCCCGCGTTGATGCATCAGGTATCAGGTATCCGGCGCCCAGATGGGCAGGCCGGTGAGATCGAGGCCGGCGTCGCGCGTCCACACGGGCAAGCCCGTGGCATCGGTCGGCTCCAGCAATTCCAGCTGGACCTGTTTCAAGGCCACCTTGCGCACGCGCACGCGGCGCTGCGGTTCCGGCGCCGGCTCTGGCGCGTCGTGCGCTGGCGGCGGGCCGAAACCGGGCAAGTCGATGGTGGCGTTGTCTTTTTTATCTCTCATTTCTGAACCTCTGGTCCCCGGCCGCGAAAAGCCGGCGCCGGGGAGCGGGCAAAAAGCTGCCCGCTGTGTGAATACTCTGTGCGCTTCGTCCACAAAACAAAAGCCCGGCTACTGGAGTCGGGCTCATTGTTGGGACAACCTGCAGGAAAACTTGTCCTGCGGATTTAAGTGCGGCACGCAGTGTATCACAGGCGTGCCGCACCGTGGGTGGCTTATAACGCCTGACAAAACCGTAGCGAGCGGCAGTGAGTTGTGGCTGAGAAGCGCAACTGTGCTTTAGCACAGTGAGCATCGCAGGCCGCAAATCGCGACGCGCAGCAGGTTTTGGATGGCGTTTAGCGGAAGCTCAGGGCGCCCGTCAAGTCGCCCGGCGGCAGCGCGCCACGGGCCGCGAAGGCCTCGTTGCGCACCTTCAAGCCTTCGAGCAGGGGCAGGTCGTGCAGGCGCGTGATCAGGCGCAGGATCGACGTCGTGTCGTAGAAGCTGTGGTCGACGGCGCCTTTTTTCGCGTATGGCGAGACGACGATGGCGGGAATGCGCGTGCCCGGGCCCCAGCGGTCGCCCTTCGGCGGCGCCACGTGGTCCCACCAGCCGCCGTTTTCATCGAACGTGATCACCACGATCATGTCCTTCCACTGCGGCGATTCCTTTAGATGCTGGATGACGTTGGCCACGTGCTGGTCGCCCGACTCGATGTCCGAATAGCCCGCATGCAGGTTCAGGTTGCCCTGCGGCTTGTAGAAGGTCACGGCCGGCAGCTTGCCCGCCACGGCGGCGGCGAGGAATTTGTTCGAGATCGGGCTGTCGCCCGTGCCGCCGTCGCGCAGGTGTTCGGCGCGCGCTGCGGTGCCGGGGGCGAACTGCTTGAAGTAGTTCAGCGGCTGGTGGTGGAACTGGAAATTTGGTTTACTGCCGCCACCCTTGTGGTCGAGCGCCGCTTGCCAGCCGCCGCCATACCACGCCCAGCTGACGCCCTTGCGCGACAGCAGGTCGCCGATGGTGTCGTAGGTTTGCGGCGGCAGGGTATTCGCGTCCGCCGGATCGGCGTGCAGCGGGTCGCCGTCGTAGGCTGGACGGATATAGCTGGGCTGGTAGGGCGGCGCCATGGTGTTGACGGCATAGCCGTCCGGCGTGATGGCGCCGTCGTTGACGTATTTCGGCTTGCCGTCCAGCGCCGAGGCGGGGCAGTCGGGCGAGATGGCCAGGCGCACGCCTTGCGGGCCGTCGGACAGCACGGCGATCTTTTTCTTCGCCGCCGTCTCGGACGCGTTGAAGTATTCGTTGGCGCGGCCCGTGACGAGGAACTGGTGGTTCATGTAGGAGCCGCCGAAGGCCGCCATGAAGAAGTTGTCGCACAGGGTGTACTGCTCGGCGATCTGCCACAGGTTCAGGTTTTTCGACGTTTCGCCGTAATGGCCCATCACCAGGCCGCCGCTGTCGGCCCACGCGGCGAAGCCGTCGTTCTTGCCGCCGTTGATCTGCATCTGGTTGTTATAGAAGCGGTGCACCAGGTCGCGCGTGATGATGCTCTCGGGCAGGGGCTTGCCGGCCGCGTCGCTCAGTTTGTAGGGCGCGTTGGCCAGGCCCGTGATCTGGTCTTCCTTGATCAGGTAATCGATGCCGCCGATGTTCTGCTGGTTCGGCACCAGGCCGCCCCAGATCTTCGGCAGGGTAGCCAGCGGCTTGCCGTCGCGGTCCATCTGCTGCGCCTGTTCGGCCGTGACGGCGGACAGGGGCGCGCTGGTGCCGGGGAAGTTGGCGAACAGGTTGTTGAAGCTGCGGTTTTCCAGGTAGATCACGACCACGTTCTTGACGTGCGCCTTGAGTTTCGCATCGAGCGAACCCTTGGCGATGGTCTTCCTGGCTGGCGCGGCATCGGCCAGCGCTGGCAGGCTGGCGGCCAGGCCGACTGCGGAAGCAGCCTGGAAAATGCGCCGGCGCGAGGGATTGGCGGGTTGGTCGGCCGGATCGGCTGGCAGGGCGGGGGCGAGGTCCTTCACACATTCTCCTTGGGTGTCTCTGTGGCACGGGCCACGGTGCTGCCCGTGAAGCGGAAAATTGTATCACCGGCCCCTGGATAATGTGAAATATTCGCCCCACGCCTTCAGCGCGTCAGAACTGGTAGCGCACGCTCAAGGCCACCTTGCGCGCCGGACCATGCATGCCCGAATACCACCAGTCCGACACCGACGCCGTGTACTTCTTGTCGAACAGGTTGGCCACGTTGACGCTCGCCGACAGCTTGTCGCTGACGTCGTAGCGCGCCATCAGGCTGGCCACGGAGTACGCCTTCTGTTCCCAGTGCAGGGTACTGTTGATCTGCCACGCGTCGATGTCCGAATACACGCGGCTTTGCCAGTTTACGCCGCCGCCCACGGTCAGGCGCTGCAGCTCGCCGGGCAGGCGCCAGGTGGTCCACAATTTCACCAGGTGGCGCGGGAAGGTGGTCTGGATCGCCTTGCCCGTATTGTTTTCCGTCTGGCTGTACGACCACGACGCCGACACATTCCAGCCTGGCGCGAGGGCGCCCGTCGCTTCCAGGTCCACGCCCTGGGTCTTGGCGCCCTTAATGGTGCGGTTGGCGGGATTGTTGGTGCCTGGCACGGTGTAGCCCGGGTCCGATTCGGCCAGGTTGCTCTGGCGGATCTGGTACAGCGCGGCCGAGGTGTTCAGGCGGCCATCGAACCAGCCGCTCTTGATGCCCGCTTCGTAGGTCTTGCCCGCGCGCGGCGCCAGCAGCTTGCCATAGCGGTCTTGCGCGGCCTGCGGCTGGTAGATGGATGAATAGCTGGCGTAGAGGCTGTGCGTGGCGTCGATGTCGAACACCAGGCCGCCATACGGCGTGAAGACGCGGCTTTCCGACGCCGGGGACTCGCCATAAAATGACACGGCAGGCGCATCGGAGATGTAATTCTCGCTGTAGCGCAGCACCTTGGCGCCGGCGATCAGTTTCAGGCGTTCGGACAGGTTCAGGCGTGTGGCGGCATAGGCGCTGGCCTGGCGGCGCGTGCTGTCGTAGGTGACGAAGGTATCGCCAAACACGGGCGTGGCCTGGCGGTTCCAGCGGTACAGGTTGACGGCGGTCTGCTGGATGTCCTTGTCGAAGCGGCCATCCGTCGTGCTCTGGAATTCGTTGTAGTCCATGCCCAGCACCAGCTCGTGCCGGCGGTCGAAGGCGCTGAACGGACCGCGCACATTGACGTCCACGCTGTTGACCTTGAGCCGGTAATCGCGGTAGTCGCCGTTCAGCATCAGGCCATCGCCCGTGGCTTGGTCGGGAAAGGCGCTGCTCACGCTCATGTAGACGGCGCGCTCTTCCTGCGACGACTGCACGCGGTCGGCCGAGATTTTCAGCCTCCAGCCGTTCGCCAGCGCGTGTTCCAGGGTGGCGAAGACGTCGGTCGAATTGCTGCCGAAGCGGTTCGATCTGGCGGCCGGGCTGAAGGAACGTGGCAGGTCCGTCATCTCGCCATTGCTGTAGAACAGGGGGAAGCCCAGGTAGGACAGCGATCCTTTCGAGCGGTTGCGCTGGTGCGTCACGCCGGCCGTCAGTTTCGTCGCGGCCGACAGGTCCGCTTCGATCACGCCATACACCACCTTTTTGTCGCGGCTATAGCCGTCGATGATGCTGTCGGCTTCCTCGTACACGGTCACCAGGCGGCCGCGCAAGCTGCCTGCCTCGTTCAGCGGGCCGGAAATGTCCGCCACGCCGCGCCGCTCGTCGCGGGAAGCCAGTTCGCCTTCGACCCAGGCCTGGAACTGCGCCGTCGGCTTTTTGCGCACCATGTTGATGGCGCCCGAGGCGTCGCCGGCGCCCGTCATCAGGCCCGAGGCGCCGCGCAGCACTTCGATGCGGTCGTACAGCGCCATGTCGGCCAGGCTTTGCGACGGTATCGCATTGAGGCCCAGGTTTTCCGAGTGCGTGTTGACGCCATCGAGCTGGTAGTTGGTGATCGCATAGCCGCGCGAGGTAAAGCCGGAGCGTTCGCTGCCCAGCGAGAACAGGGTGATGCCCGGTGTCTGCGCCATGACTTGCGCGATGGTGTTCAAGCCCTGGTCCTGCATGCGCTGCTGCGTGATCACGCTGACCGACTGCGGCGTTTCCCTGGCCGACAGGCCCAGCGGCGTGGCCGTGGCGATCGGCAGGGGCGAGACATACGCGCCCGAGCCTTCGCTGGCGTCCTGCTGCGCCTTGACCGACACTTCCGGCATCATGGACAGCGCCTCGCCGCCCGCCGCCGCATCGGCCGGGCGCAGCACATAGCTGCCATTGGCGCTGCGCTCGGCCTTCAGGCCCGTGCCGCGCAAAACGCCGTTCAGGGCGGCCAGCACGTCGTGGCGGCCCACCAGGCCGGTGGACGTCTTGCCGCGCGTCTGCTCCGGCGTGAAGCTGAGGATGACCCGCGACTGGCTGGCGACCTGGCGCAGCGCAGTGGCCAGGTCGCCCGCGGGCACCTGGAAGTCGAGGCTGGCCGCTGCCGCGCTTTCCTGCGCCAGCGCGGGCGCGGGCATGGTCAGCAGCAGGGCGGAACCGATGAAGAGGAGCTCGATGGCACGCGCCATGCGCGTGCGCGGCGGGCGTGGCCGGGATCTGGAAGACATAACTGGAGACATGGTTACCTTGTGTTGGAGTCGTCGAAAAGAACGTTGCCTACACAGGTCACGCGAGAAACGGAAACGGGTAAGTTTTTTTGCGGCGCACGCCAGATATTTTTTCAGCGCTGCCGGCGCGCTTCCACCTGCACCCAGTAGCGCGTGCGCAGGCGCACGTCGACGGGCAGGGAATCGGGCAGCGACAGCAGGACCGCATCGAGGTCGGCCAGCGGGAAGACGCCGGAGATGCGCAGCCCGGCGACGGCGTCGTCGCAGCCGAGCAGGCCGTGGCGATGCCGGCTCAATTCATGCAGGAATTCGCGCAGCGGCATGGCGTCGGCCAGCAGCAGGCCCTGGCGCCAGGCCCAGATGTCGGACGTGACGGCGTGCGCGGGCAGGATGGCCTGCGCCGTCATGCCGCCGCCCTGGCCCGCATGGACGAGCAGCGTGCCGTCGCCCTGGCGCGGCGTCAGCCTGACGGCGCCTTCCTCGACGGCGACCGTCGTGCTGCTGTCCGCCTGGCGCACCGAGTAGCGCGTGCCCAGCGCCTGCGCGTGGCCATGCGGCGTCTCGACGAGGAAGGGGCGGTAGCTTGCGCCCGTTTCGCGGGCGGTGGCGATGAAGATTTCCCCCTGCACCAGTTGCAGCAGGCGCTGCGTGCCCGTGTAGCGGATGTTGACGGCGCTGGCGCTGTTGAGGTGCAGGCGGCTGCCATCGGGCAGGGCCAGTTCGCGCCGCTCGCCCACGCCGGTGGACAGGTCGGCCAGCGCGGCGCGGACGAGGCCGGGCGCTTGATCCGGGCGCGCGCCGAACCAGCCCGCGACGCCGATGCTGGCGAGGCACGCCAGCAGCTGCAGGCTTTTGCGGCGCGAAGCAGGGCGCGCCATGGGGCCGTGCAGCAGGGCCTTGCGGCTGGCCTGGGCATCGAGTTCCTGCAAGCCGCCGCTGACATGCTCGATATGGCTCCACGCCCGTTCGTGATCCGGGTGCGCCTGGCGCCAGTGCCGCCATGCCGCTGTTTCCGCCGGCGTGGCCTCTCCGCTCATCAGGGTGGTCAGCCATTCCGCCGCCTGCATGGCGGTGGCCAGGTCGATGGGCTGGCCGTGGGCATAGACTGTCGCGCCGCGCATCTCAGGCCGTGGCAAAATCGGGCACGGCAAAAAAGCACAGCAGATTGGCCTTGCTCAGGTATTTTTTGACGGAATGCGTGGTGGTGCCCAGTTCGGCGGCGATCTCGGCATAGCTCATGCCATCGAGGTGGGCCAGCAGGAAGGCAGCCTTGGCCTTGCCTGGCAGCCGGTTCAGTGCGCGGTCGACCAGTTGCAGCGCCTCGAGCACGATGCTTAGGGTTTCCGGCGAGGGCACGCACGCCTGCGGCGCATGCAGCAGGGCGTCCAGATAGGCGCGTTCGAGTTCCTCGCGGCGGTAGTGGTTGGCCAGCAGGCGGCTGGCGATGGTGGCCAGGAAGGGGCGCGGCTGGATGATGGCCGCGCTGCTGCGCGCGACGAGGACCTTGATGAAGGTATCCTGCGCCAGGTCGCCGGCCAGCCCTGCGTCGTGCAGGCGCCGCTTCAGCCAGCGCAGCAGCCAGCCATGGTGCTCGGCATACAGCGCTTGAAAGTCGGATGGCGGAGAGGGGACGGACAGCATGTGCACTGCTTAATCTAAATGAGAATTGTTCTCATAATAACGCAGCGGCGCGCGGCAGGCAATCGGGGAAGAGGCGGCGTTGCTGAAATGCGACTGCGCGTCCGTGCCGCGCGGCAGTGGCTTTGCGCTGCCGCACGGCAGATGCAAAAGTTTCCTGAGCGCAAGCTTCCATGTGAGAAAATGCGGGCTGTCGATGCAGCGCGGAGCGAAACATGATGTGGATGGTTGGTGGTGCCCTGGTTCTCCTGGTCGCCAGATTCTTATGGTTGGCTTATTTTCATCGTGTCAATGCGATGTCGCGCCAGGCGGAAATGATGAACTGGCTCGACATCGGCCGCGTGTCGAATGCAAATGGCGGCAAGGATATTTTGCTCGCGAGAAATGAGCGTGGTGCCAGGATCGACTGGCGCACGGGCGAAGTGTGGCTGATGAATCCGAAAGTGGCCGAGCCGTTTGCTGATTTCCTCGCCGTCGAGCGCTGGCTCACCTTGCGCGACGTGGTGCCGGCGGCCAGGCCGGCCGAAGCGGCGCCTGCGCCAGCCGAGCCGCCGTCCGAGCCGCTGCCGGAAACGGGACCCGTGCGTGACTGCCTGCCGGCCTTCCAGCAAAAGGTCGATGACTGCCTGGCCAAGGCGCAGGGCGGTCAGGAGTTGCTGGAAACGAAACAGGCGTTCGAGGCGGGCAGCGATGCCTATCTGGCAGCGTCGACGCAATTGAGCCAGGCCGCGCTGGAACTGGACGTGTCGCCGGCCATGGTCGCCACCTTTCACGTCAGCGCGCTGGCCGCCCTGGCCGAAATGACGGGCGCCGACAAGCTGGAACGAGTGGCGGCCAGCCTGCACGCGGCGGCCAGGCAGATCAGGGCGACGGCCGCAGCGTAGGGCGGCGGCCCCGGCCTGGAATGCAAAAACCGCTGCCTCCCTTGCAGGAGACAGCGGTTTTTCAGTATTGGTTGCGGGGACAGGATTTGAACCTGTGACCTTCGGGTTATGAGCCCGACGAGCTGCCAGACTGCTCCACCCCGCAGGCGAATTATATACCAGTTTGCTGCGCTGCGGGAATGATCTTTGCCCAGCCTGTCACATCGCTTACTTTTGCAGGAAAACGGCGGCCGTTCCCTGGCGCGTAAACGGCGTGCCCAGCCGGACTTCCTTGCCGCGCAGTTCGTAGGGCAGGAAGGTGATCACCGAATAGCCATCGCGGTGGTCGAGCGCGACGGCGATCGCATCGGACTGGCTGCCGGATGCGGGCAGGGGGACGGTGGCGTCATATGCGAGGGCGGTTGCCTTGAACTGGCCCTCGGCGGCGCCTTGTTTCAGGCTCTCCTGTATCCGCTGGATGATGTCGGCAGGCAGCAGCCCGGGCGCGGATGGGCTGACGGGCATGAGGACAAAGTCGTCGTTCTGCTTCAGGGCCGCGCCGATGGGGAGGAACTGGCCGCGCCTTTCAAGTTGCAGTTTGGCGAGAGGGACGATGAACTCCTGCAGATACTCGGCGTCGCGCCTGGCTTGGGACTGGGCCAGAGCCGTGGCGGAAAGGAGCAGGGCGAACAGCAGACAGCCGGCGCGAAGTGCGTTCAAGGTGCAGCCCTTGTGAATTAAAAGGAGCAATGTAACATGGCCGCCCGGCTTGGGCCATGTCCAGTCCTAAAATAGGTTGACAGTATTTATTGCTGTAGAAACGCCCGATGCACCACATCGGGCGTTTTGTATTG
>NZ_JBWKUP010000033.1:0-9681 GCF_059420905.1 Janthinobacterium sp. GW821-FHT03C08
CCGAACATGTCGGTCACGCCATTGGCGGCCAGGGTTTCCACGAACGCTTCGGAAGGCGTCATCTTTTGCGGGCCTGCGGGGATGGCGGCGATGGCCGCTGCGGCGGCGGCTTTCTGGTCGGTCATGTCATTCATGGGTGTCTCCGGGTTTGTGGTGATTAAGGCTGTCAAATACGGCTGTTGAATACGATCAACTTATTTATCAAAAAACGGTATATTTTGTTCCGAAATTTGATATACAATTCAATTTAAGCGTTCGGCATGTAAAAGTCAAACAGAATTTCGAGGAAACGGTACAATTTGAGTTCGAAAATGAAATAATTGAAGTAACACTCATTGCTACCCAACCGAGGCCACCATGGACATGATTTCATCCCCAAAACTTGAGCCGGAAAAACTGGAAGGCGACACGCCCACGATGCGTTTGTTTGCCTTGCTGGAAGTGATTGCCGAGAAAGACCAGCTGCTGTCGCTGCAAGCGCTGGTGGAAGAAACGGGGCTGCCGAAACCCACCCTGCACCGCATGCTGCAACAGCTGGAAAGCGTGGGCGTGCTGCAGCGCGAAAGCGATGGCCGCCACTACAGCACGGGCGTGCGCCTGCGCCGCCTCGCGTCGAACCTGTTGATTAACAACACTTTCCATGGCGCCCGCCGCATGGTCTTGCGCCAGTTGGTCGAGGAAGTGGGCGAAAGCTGCAACCTGACGGCCTTCAGCGGCAGCGAAGTGGTGTACCTGGACCGCGTGGAAACAGCGGCCCCGCTGCGCTTCTACCTGCATCCCGGTTCGCGCGTGCCGGCCCATTGCTCGTCGAGCGGCAAATTGTTCCTCGCGCAGATGACGCCCGTGCAACGGCGCCGCCTGCTGGGCCACATGGAATTGACGCGCTTTACGGACAAGACGGAAACGGACCCCGTCAAGCTCGAGCGCGAACTGGAACTGGTGCGCCGCAACGGCTATGCGCTGGACGACGAGGAATTCCTGCCCGGCCTGCTGTGCGTGGCCGTGCTGGTGCCGAACCCGAACGGCCGCTCGAACCTGGCCGTGGCGATCCAGGCGCCCATCATCCGTTTGACGCACGACAAGGCTTTACATTTCTTGCCAGCATTGCAGCGCGCCGCGCAAGCCCTGGCCGCCATCGAATCGGAAACCATGCCGACGACGGGCGGCGACGACGACGCATTGCAAGCGAATAAAGCATAACCGCCGCGGCGCCCCAGCTGCGGCTTCACAGGAGAACAAGGTGCCAGATTCACGCCAACATCCCCCCGCAGCGGCGCAAGCCCCGCACCGCATGCAGTCCGTGCGCAGCCTGTTTCATATCGACAGCGACCTGCTCGTGCCCGTCTTCACGGAGCGCGACCCGCACGTGCCCGACATCGACCCCGCCTACCGCTTCCACCGCGACGTGACCCTGGCCATCCTGGCCGGTTTCACGCACAACCGCCGCGTGATGGTGCAGGGCTTGCACGGCACGGGCAAGTCCACGCATATCGAGCAGGTGGCGGCGCGCCTGAACTGGCCCTGCGTGCGCGTCAACCTCGACGGCCACATCAGCCGCCTGGACCTGGTCGGCAAGGATGCCATCGTGCTGCGCGAACAGCAGCAGGTGACGGAATTCCAGGAAGGCATCGTGCCCTGGTCCTTGCAACGCCCCGTGGCCCTGATCTTCGACGAGTACGACGCGGGCCGCCCCGACGTGATGTTCGTCATCCAGCGCATCCTCGAGCGCGACGGCAAGTTCACCCTGCTCGACCAGAACCGGGTCATCACGCCCCATCCCCACTTCCGTTTGTTCGCCACCTCGAACACGGTGGGCCTGGGCAACCTGAACAGCATGTACCACGGCACGCAAGTGCTCAACCATGCGCAGATCGACCGTTGGAACATTGTTGCCACCCTGAACTATCTGCCGCAGGCGGAAGAAACGGAGATTGTCCTGGCGCGCGTTCCCGCCATGGACGACGAGGCGGGCCGCCAGCTGGCGGGCCGCATGGTGGCTGTCGCCAGCCTGACGCGTCACGGCTATGCGGCGGGCGACCTGTCCTGCCTGATGTCGCCGCGCACGGTGATTACCTGGGCCGAGAATTGCCAGATCTTCCGCGACCCGGCCCTGGCCTTCCGCCTGTCCTTCCTCAACAAATGCGACGAGGCCGAGCGGCCCATGGTGGCCGAGTATTACCAGCGTTGTTTCAATGAGGAATTGCTGGCGAGCCAGGCATGAGCGCCGGAGCGACCGCGCCAGCGGCCTACACGCGCGCGCAGCAGGAAACGGATGAACTGTGCGCGGGCGTCATCCGCGCACTGAGCGGACAGGCGGCGATACGCTACCGCGGACGGCGCCTGCACGACGGCCACCGCCCCCTGCCCATCCACGCGGCCCATCTGCAGCCCGATGCGGCGCTGCAGGATCTGCCCTCGCTGCGCGGCGCGGCCGACAGCGTGGCCCTGCGCCTGCTGCACACGGACGCCGCCCTGCACAAGTCCCTGTGCCCGCCAGCCCCCGTGGCGCGGCTCGTGTTCGAGCTGCTGGAACAGTTAAGAGTGGAAACGCTTGCGCCAGATCAACATGCCGGCGTCATCGACAACCTGCGCCACCGTTTTACGGCCTGGTCGCATGCGTTCTACGATTCCGGCCTGGCCGAGGGCGCGTCGGGCTTGCTGCTGTACACCGTGTTCCAGATGTGCTGGTCGCGCCTGACGGCCCGCGCCGTGCTGGAAAAGACGGAAGACTTCATCGAGGCGACGCGCTGGTCCCTCTCCTCGCAACTGGGCGGCGACCTGGCGGGCTTGCGCCGCCACCGCCTGGACCAGGCCGCCTTTGCCCGCCATTCTCTGGCCATCGCCCACGCCGTCGATGTCATGCTGAAAGAGGCGCAGGCGGCGCGCGACGGCAGCCAGGACGACGGGGGCGACGCGAAGGCGCAGGCGGCCTTCAGGCTGCTGCTCGACTTCGACAGCGATAACGACAATGCTCCAGACGCCGCCCCGCTGGGCGAGAGCCGCGCCTTCACCGATAGCGACGGCGATGGCGGCTACAAGGCGTATTCCACGGCGTATGACCGCGAGGAAAAAGCAGGTGAACTGGTGCGCCGCGCCCTGCTGCTGGAATACCGCGAGCGCATGGACGAACGCATCGCCGGCCTGGGCATCAACACGGCCCGCCTGGCGCGGCGTTTCACGCAACTGCTGGCCGTGCCCCAACGCGATGGCTGGTCGTTCAGCGAAGAGGAAGGCTATATCGATGGCCGCCGCCTGGCGCAGCTGATCAGCTCGCCGTCGGAACGCCGCTTGTTCCGCAAGGAACAATTTTTGCCCCAGGCCGATTGCCTGGTGTCCTTTCTCGTCGATTGCTCCGGGTCCATGAAGACGCATGCGGAATCCGTGGCCGTGCTGCTGGACATCCTGCTGCGCGCGCTGGACCAGGCGGGCATCACGACGGAATTGCTGGGTTTTACGACGGGCGCGTGGAACGGGGGAAGAGTCAAGCGCGACTGGATGCGCGCCCGCTCGCCCGCCACCCCCGGCCGCCTGAACGAACGGCTGCACATGGTCTTCAAGGAAGGCGATACCCCCTGGCGCCGCGCCCGGCCCGACATCGCTGCCCTGCTGAAAGCGGACCTGTACCGCGAAGGCGTCGACGGCGAAGCCGTGGACTGGGCCTGCCAGCGCATGCTGGCGCGCCCGGAACGGCGGCGCATCCTGCTCGTCGTCTCCGATGGTTGCCCGATGGATACCGCCACCAGCCTGGCCAATGACGAGTTTTACCTGGCGCAACATCTGAAACAGGTGGTGGCGCGCCGCGAAGCGCAGGGCGCCGTGGAAATCTGCGGGCTGGGCCTGGGGCTGGACCTGGGCGCCTACTACAGCCGCAGCCTGGCCACCACCCTGCCCGCCTCGCTGAACAATGAACTGTTCAGCGAGATCGCGCAGCTGATCGGCGGGCGCAGCCGACGCTGATCAAGCGCGGGGCTTGCGGCGGCGCGCCGTCACGCCGGCCAACGCCAGGCCCGTCAGCAGCATCACATAGGTTTCCGGTTCCGGCACGGCACTGATGTATTCATACGTCACTTCCACACGGCCCGAGGCGGCCGTCTGGAACTGGGTCAGCAAATTGCCGGAACCGCTGCCCGTCGAGGAACCGAGGGCATTCAAGCCCAGGTAAATCAAACCGCCGCCCGCCGAGGAAAACAGGGCAAAGTCGCTGGCGCTGGCGCTCGTGTAGCTGTTCGACCCCGTGCTCGACCGGGGGCCCGTGTTCGCGCCCGACGTCCCCGCGAAATCGATGCTGCCATCGAAGGCGCTCAGCGCGAACGTTTGCGTGAACAGGGGATTGGCTACCAGCAAGGTGGAATGATCGGGACGGTACAAGGTCAGCAGCGAGGCCAGGCTCAGGGTCACGTCGGAAGGGCCGGCATCCAGGCTTTCCGCCTTGCCGCTGCCCTGCACGCCGCCTTCCAGATGGAACTTGATCGATGTCAAGGTGCCCAGGCTGCTGTCGAACTTGCCCAGTCCCAGGGTGTCTGACCAATTGGTGGCGCCCAGGGCGCGGTCGGCGCTGAAGCTGATGGTCTCGGTGGCCGCCTGGGCGGAAGATGCGGCACCAAGGCCTAACACGGCGGCGGCGGCCAATGCGATGAGAGATTTGTGCATCGATGACTCCTGTTCATTCAATGAGGGGACGTGGATCATGCAGTGATTCACACGGGAAACGCGAGGGTAGCCCCTCGCGCCGCAGCCCGGCAATGCCGCTATCCAGGCAATTCATTGTAATAAATGAAAGGGTCGCAATATACTCAGTTTGTTGCAATTTTAAAAATAAGTATTGTTATTTTGATTTCCCATGCAACGATCATGCAGCGGGACGAAGGGAGCGCCGCGCCGTTGCTGGCGCCTCACTCGACGCAGTAACGCACGGCATGCGCTTCCATCGGCAGGGGGATTTCCCAGTTCCACAGCATCGCTTGCAGTTTCTTGTTGCTCAGCGACGTGTCGCGCTGGCCGTTGCGTTTGAGTAATTCCTTGCGCGGCTGCTCCAGGTACACGAGTTCCACCTGCGCATGGTATTTATACAGCAGGTTGAGCGTCTTTTCGCGCATCAGCCGCGACAGATGCGTGGCGTTCCACACGAACGGTTCGCCCTTGCGCAGCAGTTCGCGCGCCCGCTCTTCCGCGTAATCGCCCACCTGTCCCTCGTTCTTGCCGTGTTTCAAACCCAGGGCGATGCGCGCATCGTCGAAGGACACGACGGGCAGGCGCGGATGGTGCTTCTCCACCCATGTATTCTTGCCGGACGCCGGCAGGCCCGACATGACGATCACGTGCGAGCCCGGCTCCTGGAACAGGGGGTAGTCGGGATGCGCCTCGGCGCCGCGGAAATATTTCACGCGCGTGTGATCGTCGACAAAGGCGCGCCGCTGGCCGTAGCAGCCCTCCTCGCGCGCCAGCTCGCGGAACAGTTCGATGGCGTCGAGGATGCGCTGCGGGTCCGGGCAGATGCGTCCCCGGATATCGGCCTCGGCCAGCATGGCCAGCAGGCGGATATCGACCTGCCACGACAGTTCGCGCACGGTGAACTCGGGCGTCACGCCGCGCCGCGATTGTTCCAGCGCAAAGAACGGCACCTGGTGCACATTGATCAGGCGGCAGATTTCCTCGCGCGCGGCAAATGGCACATCAACATCCCACAGGGCGATGCGCGCATCGAGCGCGCCCTTGCGCGAGTGGCCGGGCTGGCCGATGGCGCCCGTTACCGGGTCGATCACCGTGGTGCTGCACTTGGCCACGTCGTGCAGCAAGGCGGCGAGGAAGACGATTTCCTGTTCCGCCCGCGTGGCTTGCTGATATTCAAGCATGCCCAGCAGGGACTCCACCACCATCATCGTGTGCGTCCACACATCGCCTTCCGCGTGATACACGGGATTTTGCGGCGTCGTCTTCGCCAGTTCCAGCTGAGGGAAGGCGGCCAGGCACGCGTTGAAATCGGGCGAGCGGCCCGCCATGGGCACCAGCTGTTGTAACTGTTTCCAGTTCATTTTGTACTCCTTGAAAATACTGCCAGCTCGTCGAGCGAACGGCAGGTGTGCAGGCCCAGGCTGTTCCACGTGACGAGCGGCTGCGGCGCGTACAGGTCCACGCCCTCGGCCAACTGGTTGGGAATCAGGGGACGCGTGCTGTGGTGCGAACCGCTGTCGAGGATGGTTTGCGTAAAGTCATGCCGCACCAGCTTGTAGCGGGCCAGCACCTGCTCGTCGTCTTCCACCTTCAGGTACAGCCCTTCCGCGTGGTCGGACTTGTCCGTCTGCTTCCAGCACAGGTCCAAGGGCAGCCGTTCGCGCGCCACGACGCCTTCAAAGGCGTCGCGCCACAGGCGGGACTTGGCCAGCGAATGGCGCAGCAGCAGCCACAGCTGTTTCGGCGTGGCGGGCATGGTGCCCGCATACAGCACGGGAACGGACAGCACGGGCGAGCCGGCCAGCATGGCGTGGCGCCGCGCCGTCGACAAAAACATCTGGCTGCGGCGGCAATACACGTCGAACTCGTTGAAGTAATGGGGCAAGCGGTCGTAAAACACGGAATGCTTGCTGTAGGCCCATTCGCCAAACAGCACATACTGGTCTTCCAGCAAGCCCAGCAAGGCGTGTTCATGCGCATGCGCCCACGGTTTCAACAGGTTGAACTGGCGTTCGCTGCCGCCGCCCGCCAGGTAGTGGCCGCGCGACTGCAGCAGCACCTCGCCCGCGTCGCTGAACGAGACGGCGGCGTTGGCGCCATCGATTTTTTCCTCGATGACGACGTACTGGCCGGCCAGCTTTTTCAGTGGCATCTGGTCGGCACCGTCGTCGCCATCCTGCAGGCGCGAGCCTTCCAGATGCGGCGTGCGCGGGTATTTAAATAAAGGTAAAGATTGTAAAAACATAGCGTCCCACGCCGCGTTCACCGCAGGCGTGTCCATACAGGGTCAGGGATGCTGACGACGAATCCGGGCGTGGACGGTCAAGGCCTATGCCTTGCAAGCGTGTGCGGAAGTGGAACAAACAGTGCCACAGCAATCGGGGGCGTCAACGCGCCGAACGATGCTGCAGAGAGCATTTCGTCAGCGTTAGCAGGTGATGGCGAAGAAGCGAGGCACTTTTGGCTCCAATAAGGAAGAGGTTCGAGAAAGAACGGGGAATATAACGGCTGTTTGATTATTTTGCAAGGCGCACGATTCAACGGTGTTCAAACGCGCGCCTGGCCGCCAGCCGGCGTCGCGCACAGGCGCGACGCCGGCCATCAGGCTACACCTCAGTAGCGGTACTCGAGGTTGACCCACACGCGCGGCTTGGGATCGCTGTTGCTTTCCGACACAGGACGGCCGCCCGTGGTGCGCCAGGCCAGGGCCACGTCGGCGCTCCACGCCTGCTGCTGGTAGCGCAAGCCCAGGCCGCTGCCACGCAGGCTGCGCCGGTTGTCGCTGGTCGGCGCCGGCTTGGTGTTGACGGCGATGCGTCCCGCATCCATGAAGGCATACGGCGTGTAGTTGCCGGCGGCATAGCGCAGTTCCAGCTGTGCCAGGCCCCCATTGTCGCCCGTCGCTTCCCCGGATGGATAGGCGCGCACGCCGCTGGCGCCGCCCAGGCTCAGTTTCTCGGACGAGTCCAGGTTGGTGTCAGCCTGCTGCCAGCTCAGGTGGGCCATCAGGCTCAAGCCTGCAGGCAAGGATTGCAGGCGCACCACGTCGAGATTGACCTTGTGGAAACTGCCCTTGGTCTGGTAATAGTCCACGGCCGTCAAGCCCGCGTCGAGCTTCAGCTTGCCAGGCGTCCAGCTCACGCTGCCGTAGGTCATGCCATTGTAGCCATCGCGGAGGTCGAATTGCAGGGCCAGCGGCAGGGACTGGCTGGACTTGCTTTCATGGGTCAGGGTGCTGTCGCGGTTGTCCTGCAGCTGCTTCGATTGATAGGTGGCGATCACGGTCAGGTTGGCCTGCTGCGAGCGCAGGATGGGATAGCTGAGTCCGGCGCTGGCGACCTTGGCCGTGCCATGCGCATCCAGGCTGGCAAATTCCTTCGCCAACACATAGCTGGTATGCGAATACCCCACCGTGCCGCGCAAGCCGGATGCGCCCAGCGGCAGGCTGTAGCCAAGCGAACCGAGCCACAACTCTTCCTCGCTGAGCAAGGCCCGCACGCTGACCTGGTCACCCAGCAGGAAGGGGCTGTTGATGTCGACATTGGCGCGCACGCGGTTTTTGCCCGTGTAGCGGCTGCCGGCATTGTCCAGGCCGATGTCGCCGCGCACGCGCTCGTCGCGGTCAAGCTGGACGACGAGGTCGCCCGTGCCCGCCTGCGTGCCGGGACGCATGGTGGCGCTGGAACGGATGCCCGGCAAGTCGTCCAGCAGCAGGGTGGCCCGCTCCAGGGGGCCGCTGGCGATAACGCTGCCAGGGCGCAAGCCGTCGAGGAAGGCCGTCGCCCGCTGCGCCAGGAGCGCATCGCCGCTCTCGGCCAGCACCGCGCCGTAGCGCCCTTCGATGACGTCGATGCGCAAGTTGCCCTGGTCAAGGTCTTGCGGCGGCAGGATGGCGCGGGCAAACGGGTAACCGCTCGCCTGGTAAAAGGCCGTGATGCGCTCGGCCAGGCCGCGCAAGCCGGCCAGGTCGAACGTCTGGCCCCTTACCTCGCCCAGCGCCGCGTACAGCGCTGCGTCATCGAGCATGGAATTGCCGGCGACCTTGATCGAACGCAATACCACGGTGGGACCGCCAGGCGCCACGGCACGCGCGTCGTGCGGCACCTGGATGGTCAGCGGCTGGCTCGCGCGCGGCGGTGCCAGCGGTGCTTGCAACTGCTGCAGGGTCTGGCCCGCATCAGGAAGAACTTGCGCCTGCGCGCCCGGTGCGACATGCAATAAAGCGTATCCCAGCGCGATGGCAACAGCAGTGCGCCGTGGAGTTTGTTGTCTTTTCATAAGTGTTTTTTCAGGTTGAATCAATACCATCATTGCGCCACGCCTCCCGCGACCGGGGCGGCAGGAGCGACATTGATGCCGCCGTTGACGACATAGATGCGGGTAAAGCCCGGCGTGCCGCTGTCGCCCTGCTCCGGCAATGCGGCCAGCGCCGGCTTGGCTTGTGCCTCTTCGGCAACGGGCACAAGGGCCAGTCCGCCGATCAGGGTGACGCTGTTTGGCGTGCTCTGCGCGGCGGGTGCCGCAAACACAGGCGCGGCCACTCCCGCAGCGCCAGCCGTCGTGCCGGCCGGCGCATCATTGACGCCCGTGGTGACCTGGCGCCGCGCCAGGCGAATCGCATTTTCCAGCGCAGGATCGGCATCGATGGTCAAGCTGCCATTCTGTGCCGTCACCACATAGTTGCCGTTCGCCAGGGCGGACGCATCGATCGTGTAGCTGCCCACGTTCTCGCCCGCAGTGCGGCGCAGTACGCCCGCCAGGCTGTCGCCTGCCACCAGATTGCCTTGTGTCACCTGATACGTGAGGCCGGGGTCGACGTTGCCGTAGACCTTGCTCTTCGCGTCCGCCGTTACCGTGATCGGACGCGCATCGATGGTCAAGGCGCCGTTTTGTGCCGTGATCAGATAATTGCCGTTCGCCAGGGCAGACGCATCGATCGTGTAGCTGCCCACGTTTTCACCGGCCGTGCGGCGCAGGACGCCGGCCAGGCTGTCGCCCGACACCAGATTG
>NZ_JBWKUP010000033.1:9780-18993 GCF_059420905.1 Janthinobacterium sp. GW821-FHT03C08
AGGGCGGAGGCGTCGATCGTATAGCTACCCACGTTTTCACCGGCCGTGCGGCGCAGCACGCCCGCCAGGCTGTCGCCTGCCACCAGATTGCCTTGCGTCACTTGATACGTGAGGCCAGGGTCGACGTTGCCATACACCTTGCTCTTCGCATCGGCCGTCACCGTGATGGGGCGCGCATCGATGGTCAAGGCACCGTTTTGTGCCGTCACCACATAGTTGCCGTTGGCCAGGGCGGAGGCATCGATCGTGTAGCTGCCCACGTTTTCGCCCGCAGCGCGGCGCAGGGCACCATTCAGGCTGTCGCCCGCCACCAGATTGCCTTGCGTGACCTGATACGTCAGGCCAGGGTCAACGTTGCCGTAGACCTTGCTCTTCGCGTCCGCCGTCACCGTGATGGGGCGTGCATCGATGGTCAAGGCACCGTTTTGCGCGGTGATCACATAGTTGCCGTTGGCCAGGGCGGAAGCGTCGATCGTATAGCTGCCCACGTTCTCGCCCGCCGTGCGGCGCAGGGCACCATTCAGGCTGTCGCCGGCCACCAGATTGCCTTGCGTGACCTGATACGTCAGGCCCGGATCGACGTTGCCATACACCTTGCTCTTCGCGTCCGCCGTTACCGTGATGGGGCGCGCATCGATGGTCAAGCTGCCGTTCTGTGCCGTCACCACGTAGTTGCCGTTGGCCAAGGCGGACGCATCAATCGTGTAGCTGCCCACGTTTTCACCGGCCGTGCGGCGCAGGGCACCGTTCAGACTGTCGCCAGCCACCAGATTGCCTTGCGTGACCTGGTACGTCAGGCTTGGGTCGACGTTGCCGTAGACCTTGCTCTTCGCGTCCGCCGTCACCGTGATGGGACGCGCATCGATGGTCAAGGCGCCGTTTTGTGCCGTGATCAGATAATTGCCGTTGGCCAGGCCAGAGGCGTCGATCGTGTAGCTGCCCACGTTTTCACCGGCCGTGCGGCGCAGGACGCCGGCCAGGCTGTCGCCCGACACCAGATTGCCTTGTGTAACCTGATACGTGAGGCTTGGGTCGACGTTGCCATAGACCTTGCTCTTCGCGTCCGCCGTTACCGTGATGGGGCGTGCATCGATGCTCAAGGCACCGTTTTGCGCGGTAATCAGATAATTGCCGTTCACCAGGGCGGAAGCATCGATCGTATAGCTGCCCACGTTTTCACCGGCCGTGCGGCGCAGCACGCCCGCCAGGCTGTCGCCTGCCACCAGATTGCCTTGCGTCACCTGATACGTCAGGCTGGGGTCGACGTTGCCATACACCTTGCTCTTCGCGTCCGCCGTCACCGTGATGGGGCGGGGGTCGATATTCGCGCTGACGTTGCTGGCGTTCAGCACATAATTACTGTTTGACAAGCTCAATGTGCTGGAATCGAAACTGCTGTAGCGGCCGGCATTGCGGCTGCCGACAGTGGCCGAACCGGCGACCGTTGGGGCGTGGTCGCCATTGACCAGCCCCGACAAGACAAAGCCGGCATTGAAGGTAGCGCTGCCGTCGTAGGTCTTCGTCACGGCCACGTTCAGCGGACGGGGCGTGACCGTCCAGTAGACGGGTCCACCCGGCGTCAGGGTATAGCCCGTCTTGCCCAGCACCAGCCCCGTGTCATAGCTGATCGTGTAGACACCTGCCGACGACATGGCCGTGGGCGCCCCCAGCCACGAAACTGTGCCGCTCGCGCTGGCATCGGTAATCAGCGTGCCGCCGCTCAGGGCGTCGTACAGCGCATAGTTAAAGACGGGCAAGTCGCCATACACGCTGGTGCCTGGCGTCAAGCGGATGTACACGGGCTTGGAAGCGTTCCCCGCCGCATTGTCGACGGAAACAATGGCATCCTTCAATTGCGCCACGGGCGCCGCCGCGTAGTACACGGACAGGCCGCCGGACTGGCCCGGCGCCAGGTCGGCCGCGCGCAGGAACATGGCATAGCTGCCGTCCGTCCGGCCGGAAGCGACGGCCGTGCCGCGCGGATCCTGGTTGATGGCGTTGGAGAACGAACAGCAATAGCTGTGAACGGTATCCACGCCAGGCGTCGTGGAATAGAACAGGATGGCCGAGCCGCTCGTCGTGCTGTTGGTTTCCGTTACCATGAGGGCATTGGAACTGGCCTTGCTATCGGTCAATTGTGCAAATGCACCGGACACGATATTGCCCTTGATCTTGAAGTTGGCGTCCGAATTGCCGATGTAGTCATCGCCCGTGCCCAGCCACATGCGGACGTTCGTCAGCGGCGTGTTGCTCAAGTTGGTGAGCCGGCTGTCCATGTTGACGAAGGCATCGCCCGCCTTCAAGGTATACGTGTGCGCGATGCTGGCCGACTGGTTCAGGGTGCTGAAATTGAGGGTCCCCGTCGTCACGACCGATCCCATGCCTTCCTGGTAGCCGGCGATATTCAGGGAACGGTTGCTCAATGCCGTGGAGTAACTGCCGCCCGTATTCATGCCGGGGAAACCGCCCCCGATGCCCTCGGCGACGAGGACCTGCCCGCTGTTATTCCACGCATTGCTGCCATTGCCACCAGCGGCCACGGCAAACTCGAACGGGCGGCCCAGGGTCAGCTGGTACCAGGCATTGCGGCCGGGAGTGGTGTTGTCGAAATAATATGGCGTTTTTAACAGCCCGTCGGTGGTAAAGGAATCTTCCTGGCCATTGCCAAAGCGCACATTGCCATTATCGAGCACCAGGTTTTTCACGGCGCCAGCACTGCCCTTCTTCCAGGTAAAGGCGCTGGCGGTGGGGATGTTGACGGCCACGCCGGCCGCCACCTTGTAGCCGCTGCCAGCGCCATCGGCCGTGGCCTGGCCATACTGGTAGGCCAGGGAGGCGCTGCCCGTCGCGTTCAGGTTGGCATTGATGTTGATGTTGCGCTCGGCGGCCAGGGTCAGCTTGTTGGCCGACCAGCTGATGGCGTCGTTCACGTGGATGTCGCCATTGCCGCCCGCCGTGCCCATGCTGGTGGTCATGATGGTGAAATTGTTGCTGGCCAGGGCGCTGGAGACGGCCGCGCCCGTCATATTGCCGCCGCTGGCCGCCACCGTGAAGTCATTCGGGTCGATCAGCCAGTCGCCCGTCCTGCCGCCGGCCGCGGCCGTGGTGACGCGCGCGGCGCCGATGTCCACATGGTTGGCGCTGGTTTCGATGAAGCCGCCATCGCCGCCTTGGGGGGCGCTGGCATCGAGCACGCCGGCCACGTGAACGCTGCCCTGCTGCATGTCGCCGAGCAGCACGATCTGGCCTTTTTCCCCGGTGGACAGGGTATGCGCCTCGATCACGCCCGTGTTGTTGATGACGCTGGAAGCCAGGGCGCCCGCCGCCTTGGCCGTCAGATAGACCTGGCCGCCATCGGCGCGGATGGCGCCGCCATTTTCGATCAGGGTATCGAGCGCACCCTGCGTCACCTGCAGCTTGACGGGGCCGCCCAGGTCCAGGGTGACCTGGCTGCCCGCGCCCATCAGCACGCTGCCCGCATGGGCCGCGATGCTGCCGCTGTTGCTGATGCGGGCGGAAATCAGGGCCACGTAGCCGCCGTCGGCCGCGCGGATCGTGCCTTCGTTGACGATGCTGCCGCCCCCCTTGCCGTTGAACACATGCTTGCTGCCGCCCAGGCTGGCATTGTCGATATCCAGGGTCGAAGCGACGAGGCCGCCCACGTTGACCTGGGCCGTGCGGCCGAACAGGATGCCGTTCGGATTGATCAGGTAAACCTGGCCGTTGGCATTCACGCGCCCGAGGATCTGCGAACCGTTGCTGTCAAGAATGCGGTTGACGGCCAGCGCGGACGACGAAGGCTGGACGAAATTGACGGTTTCCTTGCTGCCCACATTGAAGCTGGCCCAGTTCAGCGACGCCTGCTGGCTCATCTGCTGGACCGTCGTCGTCGTGCCGGACTGCGTGATGGTGGCCGTGCCGGCCACCACCTGCCCGCCAGTGGGTCCGGCACAGGCCGGTCCGCCCAGCGCCAGCGCCGCCATGGCGGCCGCGGCGGCGGCCAGCTTGCGGCGGCCGCCCTTGCCACGGCCGCGCGAAGTCTCGGCAACGGCGACCCAGGCGTTCAGGACGTGGCTCCAGACGAGCCGGTAAATGTGATTCAGTGATCCGTGGCGATGCATGCTGTCTATCCTTGTTGGTGTTGTTACAGGGAGCGCCCTGCTCCGCCTCGTCCGCTTCAGCGCAAGGGGCAGTGCAAATGACAATCTCGGCCGTGCATGCGCATCAGACGCAGGCGACCGTTTTCCTCGCTCCATCCCTGTTGCCTTTCACTACACATTCGTAGCCAAAAGACACAAAAATTTCCTTGGAGAAAATGTAACAAACATTGCGGATTTATAAGTGAGCAAACCTGAGCGATTCCCGACTGAATCAGTCGGGAATACCGGCCGTCTAGGCGGGTAGTTGCAATGAAAAACTGATCACGCCATCCATGCCCGCACTGTCGAGCATGACCTTGCCGCCATGCAGCTCCGCAATGCGCTGCACCAGATACAGGCCCAGTCCGGCACCGGGCTTGTGCTGCGCGATACGGCCACGGAAGTATTTCTGGAACAGGCGCGGGATTTCATCGGCGGGCAAGGGGTCGCCCTCGTTGCTGACGGTCACTTGCAGGCAAGCATCGCCGTGCATCGTGGCCTGCACGCATATGGCCGACACCTGCGGCGCGTGGCGGTCCGCGTTGCTGAGCAGGTTGCGCAAGGCCACGCGCAGCAGGCCCGGGTCGCATTGCAGCTGCGCCGGCAAGACGCCCCAGCGCGCTTCCACCCTGCCTTCCGGCCACTCGGCCAGCACCGCGCCGATCAGCTTGCGCGGGTCGCAGGACTGGGGACGGAAGGTGGCCGCGCTCGTTTCCATCCGGTCCGCGCTCAGATATTCATCGACGAGCGCCGTCATGCGGCCGCTGGCCTCGCGCAAGTTCTGGCAGCGCTGCAAGGTTTTTTCCCACACGGCAGCGGGATTGCGGGCGATCTGCTGGGCCGTCGTATTGATGATGGCCAAGGGCGTATGGAATTCATGGGACACCATGGCAACGAAATCCTGCTGCTCTTCGCGCGTGCGCGTTTCCACTGCCAGCGCCTCGCGCAACTCGCCTTCCAGCGCCGCGCGCCGGCCGATCTCCTGCTGCAGGGCGGCCGTGCGCAGCAGCACCTGCTCTTCCAGCCGCTCATTGAGGGCGCGCACGGCCCGCACGGCTTCCGCCTGCGCCAGGTCCTTGGCCCGGCGCAGGTCGGCATAGCGGCGGTTGAGGCGCAAGCTCATCAGCATCATGTGCACGAACGCGCCCAGGGTGGCCGCATGGTTGGTCCAGAAGTTGGGCGGCAGCACGCCCATATTGCGCAGGAAACTGATGATGGCACCGGCATAAAAAATGCCGAAAATCAGCAGGAAGGCGCGCGCGCTGCGGTGGCCGCGCCATGACAGCCAGCTCGCCGTGCTGATAAAGAACACGATCAGGGGCAGCGCCGTGTACTGCACGGCGAGCACGCCGGTGCCATATTTTCCGCGCAGCACCAGGCAAGCGCCGGCCACGGCCACCACGCAGGAAATCCACGCCAGCCAGCGCGTCACGCGGGGCAACAGTTCCGGCAATTCCAGCTGCAGGGAAGAAAAGCGCGTGCCGACGGCCAGCGACATGCACAGCGACATGCCCACGATGGGATCGGACAGCCAGTTCGGCATGGCGAAAATCTGCTGGGGAATGGCGATCGTGAACGCTTCCGTCGTCGCGCTCGTGCACACATACAGCAGATACCAGCCGCTCTGGGCTTCGCGCGTCATGCGCCAGAAGAAAATGTGAAACAGGATCAGCAATAAATAAGTGCCGAACTGCAAGCCGTAGTACAGGTATTCGCGGCGCGAGGATTCGTCAAACGCGGAGCGCGGCCACACGCTCAGCTCGGTCGACATGGATTTCTTGCTGTGCAGGCGCACGAGCCAGCGTTCGCTCGTGCCCGCATTGAGGCGCAGCGGAAAGACGACCTGGCGCGCATCGACGGGCCAGTCGTCGCGCGCGATGGCGGCGCCCGCTTCCTGCAGGCTCCAGTGACCCTCGCCGTCCAGCCGGTACAGGCGCACGCTGTCGAGCACGGCGTTGCTAAAACGCAACACCCAATCATCGGGCGCATCCGCCGCGCGCCGCACATCGAGCAGCAGCCAGAGGACGTCGTCCGTATAGCCGGCACTGACGGCACCGGGCAAGGCGCGCCAGCCGGGCGACGCCAATGCCGCGGCAGGCCCCAGTTCGCCGCGCGGATCACGCAACAGCAGCATGTGGCCGCTGGCCGACACCTGTTGGCCAGTGTCGGGCAGCAGCAGCGGCGCCGGCGGCGGCGCGGCGCGCGCGGCAAGCGGATGCAGGGCGGTGAAAAGGAGGAAAATGGCAAGCAGGAAACGCATGGCGCGGCAGCTTACCACAGCCATATCAAGGAAGCGACAGGCCGCCTTCACGCCAGGCAGACGATCGGTTATCCTTGCGCCATGTTGAACCTTATTTTGCTTGAAGACGAAGCCGTGCTGCGGCAGGAACTGACCGAATTTCTCGGCGACTGCGGCTACCGGGTCAGCGCCGTCGCCGACTTGGCCAGCTTCCATGCCAGCTATATCCCCACCCTGCACCATATCGCCATCATCGACCTGGGCTTGCCCGATGGCGATGGCATGGCACTGGTGCGCGCGCTGCGCGCCCAGGGCCGCCAGCTCGGCATTGTCGTGTTTACCGCGCGCGGCGCCACGCAGGACAAGGTCAGCGGACTGACCGGCGGCGCCGACCATTACCTGCCCAAGCACACCGACCTGGAAGAACTGGCGGCCACCCTGGGCAGCTTGCAGCGGCGACTGGGCGAACCGGCAGCCGCGCCGACGTGGATACTGGAACTGGGGCCGCGCCGCCTGGTGCCGCCAGGCTGCAGCGCCATTGCATTATCGCAACAAGATACCACCGTGCTGCAGGTGCTGATGGCCGAGCCGGAGCGCATCGTCAGCCGGCAGCAGATCGTCCAGTCGCTGGGCGAGGACTTTCTCGACTACGACCAGCGCCGCCTCGACACGCAGATCCGCCGCCTGCGCCGCAAGACCGAGCAAGCCACGGGCCTGCCCTTGCCCGTCAACACGGCGCGCAATGCCGGCTACCGCTTCTTTGCCAACGCGGCCGTCCGGCCCTGAACCTGCCTCCCTAGGCCAGCAGTTGCGGCACGGCCGCCACCATCAGCGAAAGGCCGATCAGGGTCAGCACGGCAAACGCGATGCGGCGCATGCCGCGCTGGGCGATGGGCGGCGGGTAGCGCTTGCCCGCCATGGTGGCCAGCACGCCGACGGGCAAGGCTAGCATACACAGCAGCAAAACTTTCCCATCGAGCTGGCCCTGGCTGCCCGCCATCAGCGAGCGCCCGCCCGCGCTGATGGCGAACAAAAAGATCAGGCTGTAGCGGATGGTGATCAGGCTCATTTCCTGGCGGTAAAACTGATACACGAGGGGCGGTCCCGCCAGCGAAAACAGGCCCGAGAACAGGCCGCCGCACACGCCGCTGATGAAGAAGCTGCGCTTGTCGGCCGCGCCCGGTCCCGGCGGCGCCTGCAGCAGGATGCTGATGCCGCCATACACGATGGCCGCGCCGAGCAGCAGTTTCAGCAGGGGCGCATACGCCTGGTCCAAGTATCCCAATAGCAAGACGCCGGCCGCCATGGCCGGCAGCAAACCGATGCTGGCGGCGCGAATGGCGCGCCAGTCCAGGTGGTGCAAGGCGCCCGGCAAGGCTACCAGGCAATTGGCCAGGGACAACAGACTGACGAGGGCCGCCAGCGCGGGCACGGGCGCCAGGCCCAGTCCGCTAGCCACGCCCATGACGATCATGCCCAGGCCAAAGCCCGTGACGGTCTGGAAATACGTGCCCGCCGCCACCACGCCCAGCAGCGCCAGCACAGGCAGGCTGAACAACTCAGCGCCCACCCTGGGCCTGCACGGCCGTGACCGCAATGACGTTGTACACGTCGTCGGCGCTGCATCCCCGCGACAGGTCGTTGGCCGGTTTCTTCAAGCCCTGCAGCAAGGGACCGATGGCGACGGCGCCGCCCATGCGTTCGGCCAGCTTGTAGCCGATATTGCCCGCATCCAGGTTGGGGAACACCAGCACGTTGGCGCGGCCGTTGACGACGGAATCCTTGACTTTTCTCTGCGAAATTTCGGCCACGATGGCCGCGTCGAGCTGCACGTCGCCATCGATGGCCAGCAGCGGACGCTGGGCCTTGACCCGGTCCGTAGCCGCATGCACCTTGTCGACGGCCGCGTGATGGGCGCTGCCGCTGGTGGAAAACGACAGCATGGCCACCCGCGGCTCTTCCATCAGCAAGGCTTGCGCGCTGTCGGCGGCGGCCATGGCGATGTCGGCCAATTCCTCGGCTTTCGGGTCCACCACCAGGGCGCAGTCGGAAAAGATAAAACCGCCTTTCAGGCTGTGAAACGGTTCGCACAGCATCATCAGGAAAAAGCTCGACACCAGCTTGAAGGCCGGGTCGACGCCGATGATCTGGATGGCGCTGCGCACCACGTCGGCCGTCGTGTGCACGGCCCCCGCCACGCAGCCGTCCGCGTCGCCCAGGCGCACCATCAGGTTGGCATAGCACAGCGGGGCTTGCACGGCGCTGCGCGCCTGCTCCACCGTCATGCCCTTGGCTTGACGCAGCACAAACAATTGCTGGGCATAGTGTTCCGACTCGCTGGAAGTGGCCGGGTCGACCAGGCGTACGCTATCGAGGTCCAGCGCGTGCTCCCGCGCCAGCGCCAGGATGGCGGCCGGCTGGCCGACGATGGTGATGCGCGCCAGGCCTTCGCTGGCGGCCCGCACGGCCGCGCGCAGCACGCGCACGTCGTCGCCCTCGCACAGGACGATATGTTTCGGCACGGCCCGGGCTTGGGCGATGATGCGGTGCAGGGCTTTCATGGGTACTCCAATTCGGTAAAAAAATGCCGGAACCATGCAAGCATGAAGATAGTTCCGGCACACAAAACCCGGCAAGCCGGGGTCATACAAGGATCGAACTGACTGATTACACGTAGTCTTTGTACTTGTCCAGGTGACGGATCGGTTTGCTCAGCGCATCGCGGCGGAACGGGTCGCCCAGCTCGCGCGTGCACATAATTTCGATGATGGTCGTCTTGCCTTCATTCATCTGCATGTCGATCGCCTTTTTCAAGGCCGGACCCACGTCTTCCAG
>NZ_JBWKUP010000034.1:0-17674 GCF_059420905.1 Janthinobacterium sp. GW821-FHT03C08
GTTGCCGCACCGCACCGTCCGGCCGTGTCGTATGCGGGCGACGGCGCCTGGGGCATGAGCCTGATGGAAACGATGACCTGCGTGCGCCACAACATTCCCGTGACGGCCGTGGTGTTCCACAACCGCCAGTGGGGCGCGGAAAAGAAAAACCAGGTCGATTTCTACAACCGCCGTTTTGTTGCCGGCGAGCTCGACAACCAGAGCTTCGCGGAAATCGCGCGGGCCATGGGCGCCGAAGGCATCACCGTCGACAAGCTGGAAGACGTGGGTCCGGCCTTGAAAAAGGCGATCGACATGCAGATGAATGAAGGCAAGACGACCATCATCGAAATCATGTGCACGCGCGAGCTGGGCGACCCGTTCCGCCGCGATGCGCTGAGCAAGCCGGTGCGTCACCTGGACAAATATAAAGACTACGTTTAAGTAAGCCCACAGCGGGGACCGGGGGGGCACCTTAAGGTCCGACCCCGGCATTTGCGACGTTGGGGTGATTTTGCGCCAGCCGACACCGCACTGTGACGAAATTCTCACACATTGTCACTTCAGCATCGCTATTTCAATAAAGAATACAAACCGTCCCGGTATTTGGATTATTTGATTTGACAAGCACCCGCATTCAGCTTAAATTCAATAAAAATACTAAAAAACGGAACGAAAAGTACCAAATTCGACTCACGGAGACAAAAATGAATACACGCGTAACTACCGATGCCGTCACCACGGACTTCCTGCAAGCGTTCGGCGATGCCTGGAACCGCCATGATATCGAGGCCCTGATGGCCGCCATGGCGCACGACTGCGAATTCCACGCCGTCGCCGGTCCTGACCTGCTGGGCAAGAGTTTCATTGGCCGCGACGCCGTGCGCGCCGGCTTCGAGCTGGCCTGGCAAACCTTCCCCGATGCCGCCTGGCTCAATCCCGAGCACTTCGTCAGCGGCGATCGCGGCGTGACGGAATCGACCTTTGCCGGCACCAAGGCGGACGGCACGCGCATCGAGGCGCGCATGGTCGATATCTTTACCTTCCGCGACGGCAAGATCGCCGTGAAGAACGCCTTCCGCAAGGACCGTCCACCGGTCGTCAGCGCTACCGCCCAAGCCTGAGCCAGCAAGTTCACCAGGAATGACCATGAACAAACCTGTCGATACTCCACTTGGCGTACTGGGTAGCAGCACCGCGGCCCGCACGCCTTACGATCCCGCCTACGATCCGCTGGTGGCGCAGCGCCCCGGCCATGGCAATGCCTACGCGCCCACCTACTGGATCGGCACGGCGGGCGAGCCGCCGGCCGACGACGGTCCCATCACGCATGACATCGATGTCGACGTGGCCATCATCGGCTCCGGGTTTACTGGCCTCAGCTGCGCCATCTTCCTGGCCCAGGAGCATGGCATCAAGGCTACCGTGCTGGAAGCGAACCGGGTCAGCTGGGGCTGCAGTACGCGCAACGGTGGCCAGGCGCAATGCACGACGGGCCGCCTGAAGCGCTCGCAGTGGATAGACCGCTACGGCCTGGAAACCGCCCTCAAACTGCACACGGAAGTGTGCGATGCGATGGAAACGTTCAAGAAGATCACGGCCGACATCGACTGCGACCCGCAGCCGGGCGGCCACCTGTACATCGCCCACAAGGCGAAAGCCATGCCTGCGCTGGAAAAAGAAGCCAAGGTCATGCGGGAGATCTTCAATTATGACGCCCGCATCCTCGACGCTGACACCGTCAGGCGCGAGTATGTGGACGACAAGGAAGCGGCCGGCGCGCTGCACGAGCCGGAAGGCATCGGCATCCACGCGGGCAAGCTGGCCTTCGGCTACCTGCGCAAGGCGCGCGCGCTGGGCGCCAAGGTGCATCCGTCCAGCCCCGTGATGGGCTGGGAAACGCGCAACGGCGTGCACTACCTGCAAACGCCGGGCGGCGTGGTGCGCGCCCGTGCCGTGGCCGTGGCCACGGGCGGCTACACCTCGCCCCATTTGCATGCGCAAGTGAAGAACCGTTTGCTGCCCATCCTGTCGAACTCCATCGTCACGCGTCCGCTGACCCCTGCGGAAATCGAGGCGTGCAACTTCCGCACCCACCAGGTGATCACGGATACGCGCATCCTGCGCCACTACTACCGCTTGATGCCGGACAACCGCGTGCAGATCGGCAGCCGCAGCGCCATCACTGGGGCCGATGCGCCGCAGGGCAAGTATGAACAGGGTTTGATCAACGACCTGCACCGCAAGTTCCCCGCGCTGACGGGCATAGCCATCGATTATTCGTGGTGGGGCTGGGTCGACGTCAGCCACGACATGATGCCGCGCATCGTGCAGCCGGACCCGAAGCAGTCGATCTTCTATTCGCTCGGTTACGGCGGCAACGGCGTCATGTATTCGGCGCAGGCGGGGCGGCGCATGGCCGAGCGCATCGCGGGCAAGGCCAGCGACACGGGCTTGCCGATCTTCAACTCCAAACTGCCGTACCCGAACATGATGGAAATGGTCGAGTCGCAAGCGTTCGCCCCGTTCCGCCGCCTGGGCCAGCGCTTCCTGTACCGCTGGTATCACTTGAAGGATGAAGTCTTGTAAAAAGCAGCACGGTAGTAGCAGCCGCCGCATGAGTTGACATAGATCAACCAGCGGCGCCTCCCGCAAGGGATGAGATTGCCCGCACGTTCACACATAACAATAAACTTGGAGTGAGACATGAACACAAATACGAGCAAAAACCCGAGCAAAACCACGGTTTCTTCAACGCTGCGCCGCGCCGTCCTCGGCACCCTGGCGCTGGGCGTCGCCCTTGCCGCCAGCGGCACGGCCTTCGCGCAGGGCAAGGAAGTGACGATCGCCTACCAGGAAATCAACGGTCCCTTCCTGGTGGCCATCGCCAGCGGCGAAGTGGAAAAAACCACGGGCTACAAGATCAACTGGCGCAAGTTCGATTCGGGCGCCAAGGTGGCCACGGGCATGGCCTCCGGCGACGTGCAGATCGGCGTCATCGGTTCCAGCCCCCTGACGGCGGCCGTCAGCCGCGGCGTCGACCTGCAGCTGTTCTGGATCATCGACGACATCAACGAAGCCGAAGCGATGGTGGCGCGCAATGGCGCCGGCATCAGCAAACCGACCGACTTGCGCGGCAAGAAGATCGCCGTGCCATTTGTTTCCACCACGCACTTCCACACCATGTTCGCGCTGGAAACGTGGGGCATCAAGCCCACGGAAGTGAAATTGCTCAACATGCAGCCGAACCAGATCGCCGCCGCCTGGGAACGGGGCGACATCGATGCCGCCTTCGTATGGGACCCGGCCTTGAGCAAGCTCAAGCAAAACGGCAAGGTGCTGGTGACCTCCGGCGAACTGAGCAAGAAGGGCAAGGCCACGTTTGACGGCATGGCCGTCGAGCGCGCCTGGGGCGAAGCGAACGCCGACTTCATGGCTAAGTTCGTCAAGGTGATGGCCGCTGCCGACGCCGATTACCGCGCCAATCCGAAGGCGTGGACCGTCGACTCCCCGCAAGTGAAAGCCAACGTCAAGCATTCGGGTGCGGCTGCCAAGGACGTGGCCGCTTCCGTGGCCCTGTACGCCTATCCATCCTTGCAGGAACAGGCTTCGCCGGCCTGGCTCGGTGGCGGCGCGAAGGGCGGCGTGGCGCAAGCCTTGCTGGCCACGGCGCAATTCCTGAAAGCTGAAGGCAAGATCGATGCGCTGGCCCCTGACTACGCCAAATATGTGACACCCAAGTATGCACAGGCCGCCGGCCTGCTGAAGTAAACGTTGTGCGATGGCGCGCCTGCGGGCGCGCTGACTGAACAGAGTGCGTTGAACAGAACTGTGGGGACACGATGGAAAACCTGTACGTCAAGGATGTCAGCGTGATTTATCCGGGCAAGACGGCCGGAGAACGCGTGCATGCCTTAAATAATATCAATCTCACCATTAATAGCGGCGACTTCGTCGTCGCGCTCGGTGCTTCCGGTTGCGGCAAGACAACCTTGCTGAGCCTGATGGCGGGTTTTATCGCCCCGTCCAAGGGTGAAATTATGCTCGGGGACAATAAAGTGGAAGGGCCGGGTGCCGACCGCGGCGTGGTGTTCCAGAAACACGCCTTGCTGCCGTGGCTGAACGTGATGGAAAACGTGGAATTCGGCCTCAAGCTGCAAGGCGTGCCGAAAGCCGTGCGGCGCGAACAGGCGGCCAAGAACCTGGCGCTGGTCGGCTTGAAGGACTTTCACGACAATATGATTTATCAGTTGTCGGGCGGCATGCAGCAAAGGGTGGGCATCGCCCGCGCCCTGACCTGCAATCCCGCCATGCTGCTGATGGATGAACCGATGGCGGCGCTCGATGCGCTGACGCGGGAAACCATCCAGGAATTGCTGCTCGATATCTGGGCCAAGTCCAGCACCATGTTCTTCTTCATTACCCACAGCGTCGACGAGGCGCTGTTCCTGGCGAACCGGCTGATCGTCATGTCGCCCCGTCCGGGCCGCATCACGCACACGTATGAGCTCGATTTCAACAAGCGCTTCCTCGAATGCCGCGATGCGCGCGCCGTGAAATCGAGCCCGGACTTCATCAAGATGCGCGAAACCGTGCTCAACATCATTTATGGCGACGAGCGCGCCGTCAATAAAGAGCTGGAGGTGTCCCATGCATAGCCCATCCGTCGTGGGATTTCCTCCCGCCACCGCCAAGCGGGCCGGCTTCTTCGGCCGCCTGTTTGCGCCCCGCTGCGCCATGCCTGGCGAAGCGTTCGGCGCGCCGGGGCAGGGCAATTCCAGCCGCATCGCCACCGTCACCGTCATCGCCGTGCTCTTGCTGTGGTTTGGCGTGACGGCCAGCGGCCTCGTGAAACCGCTGTTCCTGCCGTCGCCGCAAGCCGTGTACGAGAAATTCATCATGGCGGCCACCACCGGTTTCGGTGGCGCCACCCTGTGGGAACACACAGTGGCCAGCCTGGTGCGCGTGTTCGGTGCCTTCGGCCTGGCTTGCCTGTTGGCCATTCCCGTCGGCGTGATGATGGGCGTCAACCGCGTGGCGCGCGGCATCTTCGATCCCTTGATCGAGTTCTACCGTCCGCTGCCGCCGCTCGCGTACTTGCCACTGGTCATCATCTGGTTCGGCATCGGCGAGTTCTCGAAGGTCTACCTGATCTTCCTGGCCATCTTCGCGCCGATGGCCATCGCGGCCCGCGCCGGCGTCAGCTCCGTGTCGCTGGAGCAAATCCACGCGGCCTACTCGATGGGCGCCACGCGCTTCCAGGTGATCGTGCACGTGATCCTGCGGGCCGCGATTCCGGAAATCCTCACCGGCATGCGCATCGGCATCGGCGTGGGCTGGACCACCCTGGTGGCGGGCGAGATGGTGGCGGCCACGCGCGGCCTCGGCTACATGGTGCTGAGCGCCTCCGAGTTCCTCGCCAGCGACGTGGTGATCATGGGCATCATCGTGATCGGCTTCTTCGCTTTCCTGTTTGATTTGATGATGCGTTACCTCGAACGTACCCTCGTGCCATGGAAGGGCAAGGTGTAAGACGTTCCCGGGAGTGGCGCGCACGCCACAAGTGTTGCGTGCCGCTCCCTCCTTTTTTAACCATTGCCGCGCCGATGTCGAGGCCGGCTCAACGTAACGCCCGGCAACGCCCCTTACTTTTCACCCAGCGTGTTTTGCCCTCAGGCAACCGCGCCAGGCCGCTGCATTTCCAGATTGACTTATGGAATGTGGCCAACCAGACTGATTCACACGATGCATCGATGCTGCTTGACGGTGTTGCCTAAAATAAAACAAAGCCGCGCGGCAGCAACCGGCCGCAGCAGGCGAGGGCGCACCGGGCTTCAGAGATTTTCAGGAGACAAAAACATGATTAGCGAATCGCATAACAGTACCGGCTTGCAGCACTCGCTCAAGCAACGCCACATGAGCATGATCGCCATCGGCGGCGTGATCGGCGCCGGCCTCTTTGTCGGCAGCGGCGTCATCGCCAAGGCCGCCGGCCCGGCCGCCATCCTTTCCTTCCTGCTCACGGGCGGCCTCGTCGTCCTGATCATGCGCATGCTGGGCGAGCTGGCCTCGTCCCTGCCCGTGGTCGGCTCCTTCTATGAATATGCGCGCCTGGCCTTCGACGACAAGCCGAAGGTGTCGAAATTCCTCGGCTTCATGAGCGGCTGGATGTACTGGTATTTCTGGGTCGTCGTCGTGGCCCTGGAAGCCATCGCCGGCGCCAAGCTCGTCAACTTCTGGCTGCCTGACGTGCCGTCCTGGTCGATCAGCCTGGTCTTGCTGGTGTCGATGACCGTGCTGAACCTGTTTTCCGTGAAAGCCTTCGGCGAATTCGAATTCTGGTTCGCCTCGATCAAGGTGGTGGCCATCGTCGTCTTCCTGTTCGTCGGCGCCCTGTTCATCACGGGCAGCTTGCCCAACAGTATCCCGACCCTGGGCTTTTTGACCAGCAACGGCGGCTTCATGCCGCACGGCTGGGGCCCCGTGCTCAGTGGCGCCGTCGCCGCCACGGCCTTTTACTCGGGGGCCGAGATCGTCACCATCGCCGCCGCCGAAACGTCGGACCCGGCCAAGGCCATCGCCCGCGCCACCAATTCCGTCATCACCCGCGTGCTGATGTTCTATGTCGGTTCCATGTTCGTCGTCGTCTGCATCGTGCCCTGGGATTCGCCGGCCATCGCCACGCCCTTCGTCAGCGCCCTGAAAGTGATGAACATCCCGTACGCGGCCCACATCATGAACGCCATCATTTTGACGGCCGTGCTGTCGGCGCTGAACTCCAGCCTGTACGCCTCGTCGCGCATGATCTTTGCGCTGACGCGCCGCGGCGACGCCCCCACGGGCCTGGTCAAGCTGAGCAAGAACGGCGTGCCGATCCGCGCCATCCTGTTCAGCACCTTGTTCGCCTATTTTGCCATTGCCGTCTCGTATGTGTCGGCCGACCTGGTCTTCCCCTTCATCGTGAACTCCTACGGCATTCTGATCCTGTTCGTCTACCTGCTGATTGCGATATCTCAATTGCGCCTGCGCCGCCGGCTGGAACGCGAATGCCCGGAACGCATCAAGGTGCGCATGTGGCTGTTCCCTTACCTGACGTATTTCACCATCTTCGCCATGCTGGTGATCCTCGGTGCCATGAGCGTGTCGTCCGATACGGAGCAGCGCGTGTCGTTCTGGTTCGGCCTGTTGAGCGTGGCCATCATGAGCGTCATGTACTACATCAAGAAACTGGTCAACGATGACCGCAACGGCGGTGCTGCCGCCGACACCAAAGTGGAGCTCAAACATGTCTGATACGACTTTGTTGCCCGCAGGCCGGCGCCGCTTCCTGCGCACGACGGCCGCCCTGGGCGCCGCCGCCGTGGCGGGGCCGGCGCTTGCCGATTCCGCCGCCTCCGTCACCTTGCCGTTTGAAAACGGCGAGCGCGAGCTGGTGGCCTTTCCGCAAAAGCGCCCGCTGATCCTGCTGACCAGCCGGCCGCCCCAGCTGGAAACGCCGTTCAGCGTGTTCAACGAGGGCGCGATTACCCCCAACGATGCGTTCTTCGTGCGCTATCACTGGAGCGGCCTGCCCACCAGCATCGATGGCGGCAGCTACCGTTTGCGCATCGCCGGCCTCGTCAAGACGCCGCTGGAGCTGTCGCTGGCCGAACTGAAACAGCTGGCCGACCCCGTGGACGTGGTGGCCGTGACGCAATGCTCGGGCAACAGCCGCGGCTTCTTCGCCCCGCGCGCCAACGGCGGGCAGCTGGGCAATGGCGCCATGGGCAATGCTCGCTGGACGGGCGTCCCCCTGAAAACCGTGCTGGAAAAGGCCGGCATCGCGGCCAATGCCGTGCAGGTGGCCTTCAATGGCCTGGAAACGCCGCCCGTGGGCGACGGCCCCGACTTCCAGAAAGCCTTGTCCGTCGAGCACATCATGGCCGGCGACGTCCTGCTGGCCTGGGCCATGAATGGCGAAGACATCCCGTTCCTCAACGGCTATCCGCTGCGCCTGATCGTGCCGGGCTACTATGGCACCTACTGGGTCAAGCACCTGAGCGACATCACCGTGCTCGACAAACCGTTCGACGGCTTCTGGATGAGCACGGGTTACCGCATCCCCGACAACGGTTCCGGCTTCATCGAGCCGGGTACACCGGTGGGCAAGACGACGCCGATCAGCCGCCTCAACGTGCGCTCCTTCATTACCAGCGTGCAAGATGGCGCGCAAGTGAAGGCAGGGCGCGACCTGGCCTTGCGCGGCATCGCCTTCGATGGCGGGCAGGGCATCAGCGAGGTGACCGTGTCGACAGACGGCGGCCAGACGTGGCAGGAAGCGAATCTGGGCAAGGACCTGGGGCGCTTCTCGTTCCGCGAGTGGAGCATGGTCATGAAGGCGCCGCGCAAGGGCAAGCATGTGCTGATGGTGCGCGCCGTCAACCGCATCGGCCAGAGCCAGCCGATGAAAGCCCTGTGGAATCCCATGGGTTATATGCGCAACGTGGTGGAAACCACGCGCATTCAGGCAGTGTGAGGAGAACCAGATGCTGATCAGAACACTCGCCACCGCCGTGGCCTTGATGCTTGCCGGCAGCGCTGGCGCGCTGGAAATTCATTTGCCGCCGGAAACGGCGACCTACAAACCCAGTGAATTGCCCGGCTACCAGCTGGTGCAGCGCAACTGCATGACGTGCCACGCGGCCCAGTATGCGTCGACCCAGCCGCCCGCCTCGCCGCGCGCCTACTGGGAAGCCACCGTAAAGAAGATGAAGAAGCCGTTCGGCGCGCAGTTTGCCGACGAGGATGTGCCCGCCATGGTCGACTACCTGGTGAAGACCTACGGTGCGGAGCGCAGTGTTGCGGCTGTTGCGCCGGTCGTCGTCAAGACTGCCGCAGCGGCTGTGCCGGCCGCCGCCAAGGATGCGAAAACCTTGCTGGCGGCGAATGGCTGCATGGCGTGCCACGCCATCGACCAGAAGGTGGTCGGCCCCGGCTTTACCGAGGTAGCGGCCCGCTACAAGGGCAAGGACAATATCGCCGCCGTGGCGGCACATATCCGCCAGGGTGGTAGCGGCAAGTGGGGGCCCGTGCCCATGCCGCCATTCAGCCAGCTCAGCGATGCCGACGCGGCCGTCCTGGCAAAATACGTCCTCTCCCGCTAACCAACGCCCGCGCGGCGGCCATTCACCGAAGCACTCCAGGCACCTGTCACCAGGCCGGTGCCTGCGAGTGCCGCCCTCTCCATGCCATTCGACATGGCTTGTCTCCTGTTATCGCTGATTTTATTCATTAATGAATAAATATTCGCATAACTATCAAGTAATAAAAAACACTGTTTTTAATTTAAAAATCATTCCAACGAATACTGTTTCAATTGATGCAATAGTTTTCTTGCAGCCGTCGTTTTTTCGCATCTGCCTTGACTCTTGGCCATGCGAAAAATTTCCGAATGGTCAAAGTGTGATTATTTGAGAATAATTCCGGCAGGAAATGCTGTATCCTGAATTGTTAATTTAGTATATTTTTTAGCAATATTGATAATGTGTTGGAAAAAATCAACATCAATTAGACAAAATATTAATTCCAAGTGACAATATTGAAATATAGAAACTATTTCATGTATTTTTAATAACGCTTTGCCAGGCCGTTGATGGCTGCCGAGAGGATTATTTTGCGCATCACACTCATTCCCCTGACCCTGCTGGTCGCCATCCAGTCCGCCTGGGCCGTCGATCCGCCCAGCGCCGGCAGCCAGTTGCAGCAGATTCCCGCCGCGCCGCAGCTGCCCAAGGCGCCCCCGGCCATCCGCGTGCAGCAGGGTAATGTGCCCGCCACGGCCGTGGCCGATACGACGCGCATCACGGTACAGCGCCTGCAGGTGGATGCGCCGCCCGTGTTTGCCGAAAGCGAACTGGTCGCCGCCACCGGTTTCGTGCCAGGCAGTGAACTGACCTTGGGCGAGTTGCGCGCCCACGCGGCCAAAATTGCCAGCTATTACCAGAATCGCGGCTACTTCCTGGCGCAGGCGTATCTGCCCGCGCAAGACATCAAGGACGGCGTCGTGACCATCAAGGTGCTGCCGGGCCAGTATGGGCAGGTGCAGCTGCGCAACCAGAGCAACTTGTCCGATGGCCTGGCCGGCAGCCTGCTGGCCGGCCTGGACGGGCAAGTGATTGCCTCGGCGCCGCTGGAACGGCGCTTGCTGCTGCTGTCGGACTTGCCGGGCGTGCAGGTCAGCTCGACCCTGGCGCCGGGCGCTTCCCTGGGCACCTCCGACCTGACCGTCGACGTGCAGCCAGGAACGCGCGTCAACGGCAGCGTCGATGCGGATAACCAGGGCAACCGCTATACGGGGCGCGAGCGCATCGGCGCCACTGTGAATATCAATGAACTGGCCGGCATCGGCGACGTGGCCACGCTGCGCGCGTTTACCTCGGCCGATGGCTTGAACTACGGCCGCCTGGCCTATCAGGGGCAGGCAGGCGCAGTGCGCCTGGGCGCCGCCTATACGTATATGGACTACAAGCTGGGCAAGGAGTTTGCCGTGCTGGAGGCCAAGGGCACGGCGAAGATCGCCAGCGTGTTTGGCAGTTATCCCCTGATACGCACACGCAGCAGCAATCTGTATGCGCAAGTCAATTACGACGACAAGACGTTCCGGGATAAAACCGAGTCGACGGGCAGCGTCAACGACAAGAAGGCCAAAGTGTGGCTGCTGAACCTGAATGGCGACAGCAAGGATGGCTGGGGCGGTGGCGGCTTGAATACCTACTCGCTGACCTATACCACCGGCAAGATCGACATCCAGACGCCGTTGGCCTGGCTGATCGACATGCTGACGGTCAATAGCAACGGGCATTTCAACAAGCTGTCCTTCAATGCGACGCGGCTGCAAAGGCTGGGGGGCGAGACCAGCCTGTTCGGCATGATCAGCGGCCAGGCGGCGTCGAAAAACCTCGATGTGTCGGAAAAGATGGGCATCGGCGGCGTGGGCGGCGTGCGCGCCTATCCGGGCGGCGAGGCGTATGGCGACCAGGGGTATGTGCTGAACCTGGAAGTGCGCCAGGATGTGACGGCGTTCACGGCCTTTCCCGGCCAGCTGCAGGTGCTGGCCTTTGCCGACACGGGCACGGTCAAGCTGAACCGCGACGCCTGGAGCGCGGAGGAGAACCGCCGCACCCTGAGCGGGGCCGGCGTGGGCGTGACGTGGATGGGGGCGAATGCGCTCGTCCTGAAGGCCTATTACGCGCACAAGCTGGGCAATGCCAAGGCGGTTTCCGAGCCGGACTCGGCAGGCCGCTTCTGGTTTCAAGCCGTGAAGTATTTCTAAAAAGTAAGTTGATAAAAGTCAGGACACTGCCATGAACCGTATCTACCGCTCCATCTGGAACCAGGCCACGGGCGCTTACGCCGCCGTTTCCGAAAACGTCAAATCCGCCGGCAAGCGCTCGCTGCCCGGCTGCAGCGGCGGCGGAGCGCATTTCGCATTGACCAGCATGGCGGCGGCGCTGATGCTCGGCTATGGCAGCCTGGCCCTGGCGGGGCCGGCGGGCGGGACGGTCGTGGCGGGGCAGGCGACCATCAATGGCACGCCCGGCAATACCGTGATCCACCAGGGCAGCCAGAATGCCGTCATCAACTGGGCCAATTTTAATATCGGCAAGGGCGAATCGGTGCAATTCCAGCAGCCCAACAGCAATGCGGTGGCGCTGAACCGCGTGCTGGGCAGCGATGGCACGACGATACTCGGCAATCTGTCGGCGAATGGCAAGGTCTTCATCGTCAATCCGAACGGCGTGCTGTTCGGCCAGGGCGCATCCGTGAACACGGCTGGCCTGGTGGCATCGACCCTGGATATTTCCAACAGCGACTTCATGGCGGGCAAGTACCAGTTCAGCGGCAATGGTACGGGCAAGGTGCTGAACCAGGGCACGATCAGCGCGCCGGGCGGCTATGTGGCCTTGCTGGGCGCCAACGTGTCGAATGAAGGCACGATACAGGCGCGCCTCGGTTCGGTGGCGCTGGCCGCCGGCAATGCCATCACGCTGGACGTGGCCGGCGACGGCTTGCTGAACGTGACGGTGGACCGGGGCGCCGTGGGCGCGCTGGTCAACAATGGCGGCCTGATCCAGGCCGATGGGGGCAGCGTGCTGCTGACCGCGCAAGCGGCCGGCGACCTCTTGAAAACCGTGGTGAACAATACCGGCGTGATCGAGGCGCACACCATCGACACGAAGAGCGGCACCATCAAGCTGCTGGGCGACATGCAGACCGGCACGGTGAACGCGGGCGGCACGCTGGACGCCAGCGCCCCCGACGGCGGCAAGGGCGGTTTTATCGACACCTCGGCCGCACACGTGAATATTGCCAAAGGCATCAATGTGACGACCAGGGCAGCCAACGGCCTGTCCGGCACGTGGCTGATCGACCCGGTCGACTTCACGATCGCGGCGTCCGGCGGCAACATGACCGGCACGGATTTGACCAATAACCTGAAAAACGGCGCGGTGCAGATCCAGAGCACGAATGGCACGGGTGGCACCGCCGGCGATATCAATGTCAACGATGTGGTCAGCTGGTCGGCCAACAAGCTGACCCTGACGGCGCAAAACAATATCAATATCAACCAGGTCATGCGCGGTTCGGGCACGGCCAGCCTGGCGCTGGAGTATGGCCAGGCCAACGTGACATCCGGCAACACGAGCAAGTACAACGTCAAGGCCGCGGTCGACCTGCCGTCGGGCCAGAACTTCAGCACCAAGCTCGGCAGCGATGGCGCGCTGATCAGTTACACGGTGATCAATAGCCTGGGCGCGGCCGGTAGCATCAGCGGCAGCGACCTGCAAGGTATCGGCGGCGCAGTGAGTGGTAACTATGTGCTGGGCGCCAATATCGACGCCACCTCCACTGCGGCCTGGAATGCGGGTCTGGGCTTTACGCCCATCGGTACGGCCGGCGTACCGTTTTCCGGCCAGTTCGACGGCCTGGGCCATGTCATTACCGGCTTGACCAGTTCCACCACCGCCTCGGCGGGCCTGGCGGGCCTGTTCGGCTCCAATAGCGGCAGCCTGCGCAATATCGGCCTGGTCGCGCCTGTCATCAGCGCCAATATTGTCGCAGCACAAGGCACTATTGCCGGACTGGCCGGTATCAACAGCGGCACCATCAGCAATGCGTATGTCAGCGGTGGTTCCGTGACGGTCACGACCGGTGCCATCGGCGCCGGCCTCGTCGGGCTCAACAGCGGCACCATCAGTGACAGCTACAACAGCAGCAAGGTCAGCGTCGTGGGGAACTATGACTTCTGGCTGGGGGGGCTGGTTGGCAATACCACCAAAACCAGCACCATCACCAACAGCTATAATGCCGGTGATGTGGTGGGCGCGTACACTGCGGGCGGCCTGACTGGCAACAATCTGGGCATTGTCAGCAATAGTTTTAATAGCGGCAATGTGTCAGGAAACAGCAATACGGGCGGCCTGGCATCCTATAACCGCGCTACCGGCGTCATCACCAACAGTTTCAATACGGGCGCCGTGACGGGCAAGAGCCTGACTGGCGGTCTGGTTGGCTCCAATGTGGCGTCCAGCCAGATCATCAATAGTTATTCGACCGGCGCGGTCAGCAGTGCTGGCCTGGTCGCCACCGGCATCGGTGGTTTGGTTGGAGGCAACTCCGGCATTATCAAGAACAGTTACGCGACCGGCACGGTGACGGGCGTCACGGCCGTGGGCGGCGTGGTTGGCACCAATACCAGCGCGGGCTCCATCGAGAACGTGTATTCGTCCGGCGCGGTGAGCCTGCTTCCCGGCGGTTCCGGAGTCCTGGGTGGCGTACTCGGCAGTATCGCTGCCGGCACCAGTCCCGTGATCACTGGCGGGTATTACAACACGACCGTGAACTCCGGCATGCCAGGTGTCGGCAATAATGGCGGCCCCAGCACTCCCTCGCTCACTGGCCTGACATCGGCGCAGATGCAGAACGCATCGAATTTCAGTGCCTTTACTTTCACGACCACGGCCGGTGCAACGGGCAACAACTGGGTCATGGTCAATACCGACGGCTCGCTCAACGGCGCAGGCAACGCGACAGGCGCCACCGGGCCGATGCTGGCGGCCGAGTACAGCACCAATATCTACTCCTCGCACCAGTTGCAACTGATGGCCATGAACCTGGCCGGCAACTACACGCTGAAGCAGGATATCAATGCCGCCGGTACCGGCAGCACCGGCGACGTGTGGAACGGGGCGACCTTCGTTCCGCTCGGCACCGCAGCAAGCAGCGCGTTCAGCGGCAGCCTCGACGGCGCCGGCCATACCATTTACGGCCTGGTCGTGAACCGCCCGACCTCCGACTTTGCAGGCCTGTTCGGCTATGTTTCCAATGGGGCATCCGTGCGCAATGTCGGCCTGGAAGGGGGCAGCATTACGGGCAGGGATTACACGGGCGCCCTGGTGGGCGCCAATCAGGGAGGCACGGTCAGCGGCAACTTCAGCACGGTCAACGTGACGGGCAACAACTTTGTCGGCGGCCTGGTCGGCAATAGTACGGGCACCATCAGCAATAACTATGCGTCCGGAGCGGTCACCGGCGCCGATGGCGTGGGTGGTTTGCTTGGCAGTAATGTTGGCTCGGTGAGCAATAATTACTCTACTGGCCAGGTGACCGGCAGCACCAACACCGGTGGTTTGCTGGGCTACAATTTCGGCTCGGGCAGCGGCAATTTCTGGGATACCACCACCAGCGGCAAGGCGACTAGCGCGACCGGCACCGGTTTGAGCACCGCGCAAATGAAATTGCTGTCTTCCTACAGCGCGCCGGGCTGGAACCTGGCCAGCACGTGGATCGTCTACGACACTTATACCTATCCCTTGCTGCGCGCCTTCATGACGCCGCTGCAGGTGACGTTTGCGGCGAACGCCAGCAAGACCTATGACGGCACCAATAGCTGGACGGCGCCGGGCTATACGCTGTCCAACGCCAATGTCGTGCTGTCGGGCACCCTGAACTATGGCGCCGCGGGCGGTGCCGTCAACGCCGGCACCTATGCCATCACGGCCGGCGGCCTGTATTCTGGCCAGCATGGCTATGCCATCAGCGCCAATGATGCGACCCTGACCATCAACAAGCTCAATGTAGCGCTCTCCGGCGCCTCGGTGGCGAGTCGCAGCTATGACGGCACCACGGCGGCCGCCATCAGCGGTGGTACGCTGTCCGGTGTACTGAGCCAGGATATCGCCAATGTCACCTTCAATACGGGTATTTTCGACAACAAGGATGCCGGCACCGGCAAGTCCGTGACCGTGATCGGCGGTGGTAGCGCCGGCGGCAACTACGCGATCGTGGCAGGGCCGCTGACGGGCACCATCACGCCGAAAGCCTTGACCGTATCGGGCCTGGCGGCCACCACCCGCGAATACGACGGTACCAAGGCGGCTGTCGTCACGGGCGGCACCCTGAACGGCCTGGTCGGCAGCGAAACGCTGAACCTGGGCGCCTCCACCGGCATGTATGACGATGCCAACGCCGCCAGCGGCAAGGCGCTGACCGTCAGCTTGGGAACGCTGGGCGACGGCACCGGCCTGGCCAGCAACTACACATTGAGCACGCCGACCGGCGTGACGGGCACCATCTCGGCCAAGCAATTGAGCTGGAATAACCTGGCGGTGTCCGACAAGGTTTATGACGGCAACAATGGCGCCACCATTACCGGCGGCTCGCTGAGCGGTTTTGTCGGCGGCGAGACGCTGACATCGGCCAGCACTGGCAGTTTTTCCGACAAGAACGCCGCCAATGGCAAGACCGTCACGATCAACACCACGCTGGGCAACGGCGGCGGCGGTGGCCTGGCATCCAACTACACGCTGGCCAACGCGACCATGACGGCCAATATCACGCCGAAGGCCTTGACGGTGACGGGCGTGACGGCCGGCAACAAGACCTACGACGGCAACACGGCCGCCATCATCTCCGGTGGCATCCTGAGCGGCATGGTCGGCACGGAAACGGTCAACCTGGGCGCGCTGTCGGGCAGCTTCGGCGACAAGAATGCCGGTACCGGCAAGGCCGTGACGGTCACCGGCGGCACCTTGAGCAATGGCAGCAACGGCGGCCTGGCCAGCAACTATACGGTGGGCAGCATCGCGGGCCTGTCGGCCGATATCGCGCAAAAAGCCTTGACGGTGAGCGGCGTGGCTGTCGCCAGCAAGGTCTACGACGGCGATACCAAGGCCACCATTTCGGGCGGCACCCTGAATGGCCTGGTCAGCGGCGAAACGCTGGTCCTGACGGGCCAGACGGGCCAGTTCATCGATCAGAATGCGGGCAATGGCAAGGCCGTGACGGTCAGCGGCGCCACCCTGGCGAACGGCAGCGGCCTGGCCAGCAACTACACGGTGAGCAACGCCACGGGCGTGACGGGCAATATCACGCAAAAAGCACTGACGGTCACGGGCGTGACGGCCGCCGACAAGGTCTACGATGGCAGCATGGCGGCAGTGTTGAGCGGCGGCACCCTGAGTGGCATGGTCGGCGCGGAAACGCTGGGCCTGTCCAGCCTTTTCGGTGTATTCGCCGACAAGAATGTGGGTAGCAGCAAGACCGTGACGGTCACGGGCGGCGCTCTGAGCAATGGCAGCAACGGCGGCCTGGCCAGCAACTACACGGTCAGCAATCCGCTTGGACTGACGGCGAGCATCAGCAAGGCCACGATCAGCGGCATCACGGGCTTGAGCGCCCTGGACAAGATATATAACGGTAATGTGAACGTCAGTCTTAGCCCCGCCGCCGCCGTGATCAATGGCAAGATTGCCGGCGATGATGTGCAACTATTTAGTGCCAGTGGCGCGTTCACGGATAAAAACGCGGGCACCAACAAGACCGTCAATATCTCGGGCATTACGCTGAGTGGCAGCGACCTGGGTAACTATAACTTAGCCAATAACTCGGCAACGGCGACAGCCACCATCACGCCGAAAGCGCTGACGGTGACCGGCGTGGCGGCCGCCAACAAGGTGTATGACGCCACCACGAATGCTACCCTCACCGGCGGCACCTTGAGCGGCCTGGTCGGTGGCGAAACCCTGGGCCTGTCCGGCCTGAGCGGGTCATTTGCGAACAAGAACGCCGGCACGGCCAAGGCGGTCACCGTCAGCGGCGCGACCCTGTCCGACGGCACCGGTCTGGCCAGCAACTACACGGTCAGCAACCCGACCGGCGTGACGGCGAATATCAACCAGGCCACCATCAGCTCGGTGACGAATGTGGTGGCTGACAGCAAGGTCTACGATGGGGGCACCAGTGTCACCTTCGGCTCGGCCACGGCCACCTTCAACGGCATGCTCAGCGGCGACAGCCTGGCGATCGGCGCCACCACGGCCTCGTTCAGCGACAAGAACGCGGGCACCGGCAAGCCGGTCAACATTTCCTTCCTGACCCTGGGCGGCACGGACGCGGCCAACTACACGCTGGCCACGACCACCGCGACCGGCACCGGCACAATTACGCCGAAGGAGCTGACGGTCAGCGGCGTGGTGGCGGCCAGCCGCGACTATGACGGCACGAAGGTCGCTGGCTTGACGGGCGGCGTTTTGCAGGGCTTGGTGGCGGGCGAAAGCCTGACCCTGTCTGGCTTGAACGGCAGCTTCGCCACGCCGAATGCGGGGAATAATATCGCGGTGACGGTCAGCGGCGCACAGCTGGCCAATGGCGCCGG
>NZ_JBWKUP010000035.1:0-16333 GCF_059420905.1 Janthinobacterium sp. GW821-FHT03C08
CGTCCGTCAACTCCTTCTTTTTTCTCACTTTACGTTGCATTTGCATGCGTCGTTCAGCGAGGGGGCGAATTATAGCCAAGGGCTGCCGGCCCCGCAAGGGCTATTTTTCCACCCCTCTTCTGAAACAGCCCTGGCACCGCACTTGCTTAGACCAACATACGTACCGACCGCCGATGGGAGCAACTCTGGGCCAGGCAGCAACACCGGGGACAGCCCGGCTCGCTTTGCTTTGCTCCCATCTGTAACAGGTGCTACATTATGGAACACTCTCGATATTCAAAAGAGCGCCGCAGTACAGGGCCCAACGGAGGCAACGAGATCATGTATCAACCGTCAGCTACTTACCGTAGCGCACCGTTTTCGTCTATTGCAGATGCGAACACCTCACCAGCAGGACAGGACAACGTTCCTGTCATCATTGAAACCTCCCATCAGCGTTCCGTCGCCTTTGGCCTGTCGCCCACGGCCACGCCCGACTTTACGCCGGCCGGCAAATCCGATCTGTCCTTGCTGATCGAGCAAAACCGCATGCTGCACACGCATGCGCTGCCGGCCATGGAAACCTTGTACCAGCAAATCGTCAACACCCACAATATGGTGATACTCACGGATGCCAACGGCGTCATCGTGCATTCCCTGGGCGACGATGATTTCCTGGAGAAAGCCAACCGGGTCGCCTTGCAGCCGGGCGTAGCATGGTCGGAACAAAGCCGCGGCACGAATGCCATCGGCACGGCCATCACGGAAAAAGTACCGACGTTAGTCCATGCTGACCAGCATTACCTGGCCGCCAACCATTTTCTGACGTGCTCCGCCGCGCCGATCACCGACCACCGCGGCAACGTCATCGGCGTGCTGGATGTCTCCAGCGACCAGCGCAGTTTCCACAAGCATACGATGGCCCTCGTGCGCATGTCGGCGCTGATGATCGAAAACCAGCTGTTTTCCGCCACCTTCGAGGATGCCATCACCGTGCACTTCCACGCGCGTCCCGAATTCATCGGCACCTTGATGGAGGGCATCGCCTCGTTCACGCCGGGTGGGCGGTTCTTATCGGCCAATAAAAACGGTTTGTTCCAGCTGGGCCTATCCTTTGCTGCGCTGCAATCGCACACGTTCAGCTCCCTGTTCGGCTTGCCCGTGTCCGCCCTGTACGACCATTACCGCACGGCTTCACCCGGTTTGCTGAACCTGTGCATGCACAGCGGCGTGCGCGTGTACGGGCGCGCACAATTGCGGCTGTCCAATAGTGTCTTCCAGCATGGTTTTGCCGCCAGCACGGACCATAGCGATGTCAACGCCACTACGGTCCAGGTTCCCGCCTCGGCCAGCCATGCGGCCAACGCGGCGCGGCGCCTGTCCGGCCTGCGCTACCTGCGCACGGGCGATCCGCAGCTGGAACTGGTGATCGAAAAGGTCAACAAGGTGCTGGGGCGCGACATTCCCATCCTCGTCATGGGCGAAACGGGCACGGGCAAGGAACTGCTGGCGCAAGCCATCCACAACGATTCGCCACGGGCCATGGGACCGTTTATTGCCGTCAATTGCGCATCGATTCCGGAAACCCTGATCGAGTCCGAATTGTTCGGCTATGAAGACGGGGCATTTACGGGCGCGCGCAAGAAAGGCGCCATCGGCAAGATACTGCAAGCCAATGGCGGCACCCTGTTCCTCGATGAAATCGGCGACATGCCTTTCGGCCTGCAGGCGCGGCTGTTACGCGTATTGCAGGAGCGCATGGTCACGCCCCTGGGCAGCAGCAAATCGATCACCGTCAACGTGGAACTCATTTGCGCCACGAATCACAACTTGCGCGAACGCATGGCCAAGGGACTGTTCCGCGAAGACCTGTATTACCGCCTGAACGGTCTGGTCGTCAAACTGCCGCCGCTGCGCGAACGCACAGACCTCGATACGGTCGTGAAAAAGATCCTCGCGACGGAAGCGCCCGACACGCGCTACACGGTGGCGCCCGACATCCTGCGCATGTTCCACCAGCATAAATGGCCAGGCAACTTCCGCCAGTTGACCAATCTGCTGCGCACGGCCATCGTCATGGCCGGCGACGAGCATGAAATCTGTTTGCGCCACATGCCCGATGATTTCCTCGACGATATTGAGATGACGCAAGCGACTGCCGCCAGCGCCAGCACGGACCGCATGATCGCGGCCGGCGCCAACCTGGAAGAGATGGAGCAAAGCGTGATCCTCAAGTCGCTCGATGCCCATGGCGGCAACGTCTCGGCCACGGCGCGGGCACTGGGCGTGTCACGCAACACGATCTATCGCAAGGTGCCGCACCTGAAATAGCCTAGAGTAGACGGGGAAATCCGGGTGACATTGCGCGCCGGCCCCGCTTGTCGATGGTCATCAGATCGACGCCGTCCATCCGCGCGGCCATGGCATGCGCGCGCGCAGCTCCCGTCACCATGAAGGTCGTCGACAAGCCGTCGGCCAGCAAGCCCGTGGGCGCCAGCACGGTCACGCTGGCCAGTTCGCCCGGCGAATCACCCTTCGCGGGGTCGAAGATATGGTGATGCACGAAGTCGGGCGTGAACGTGCATTCGTAGTCGCCCGACGTGGCCACGCTGCGCCCTTCCACTTTCAGGGTGGCCGCCAGGATTTCTCCGTCGCGCGGGTCCTGGATGCCCAGGGTCCAGGGACGCCGCACGCCACGCTGACCGCGCGCGATGAATTCCCCCGTATCGAGCAGCGCGTGCCGCACGCCACGGGCCTGCACGGCCGCCAGCGCCATGTCGGCCGCGTAGCCTTGCCCCAGGCCATTCAAGGTCAGCGCCATGCCGGGCTGAAGAAAACGCACTTCACGGCGATCCCACGCCAGCTGCCGCCAGCCTACCCGCGCCTGCGCCGCGCGGCGCAAGGTGTCCGCCGGCAGGCTGGCCTGGTCTGCCGCCGCGCGGAACAGCTGCCACAAGGGTTGCACGGTGATATCAAACGCCCCCTCGCTCCAGTGCGACAAGGCTTGTGCCTGTGCCAGCACGGCCAGCAGGTGCGCGTCCGGCCGCGCCAGGCGGCCATCGCGGTTCAGCTGGAAAACCTGGCTGCTCGGACTATAAATGCTCATCAGGCGGTCGATATTCCTGGCAGCATGGAGGGCGTCTTCGATGGCCAGTTCGGCCTGGCGCTGATCGTGGTGCAACACGGTGACGGCAATCGTCGTGCCAAACGCCAGCGCGGCGCCTTGATAAGGCCGCACGCCGGACGCCGTGACCGTGCCACGCGCCATGCTGCCAGGCAAGATAACGCCCGCCATGCCGGCGACGCTGCCGATCGCTGCGGAAAGAAAGGTTCTACGCTGCATTGCTGCTCTCCTCTGCCGTGGCCCGGACTATCGGGATGGTACGGGCACGCTTGATTTCCAGCATCAAGGGTGCGCATTTTTCATCGCTGGCGTAGATCACCACGCAATCCATGCATTGAAAACACTCGCCGTAATCGACTTTCCCGCTGGGCGCGATGGCGTGGTACTCGCAGCGGTGGCGGCAAGTCTGGCACGGTGTGCCGCATTCCTTGCGGCGGGGAATCCAGTTAAACAGGCGAAACCGTCCCAGCAGCGCCAGCGCCGCGCCAAACGGACACAGATAGCGGCAAAAGAATTTATAGGAAACACTACTGAGCAGCAGCAAGCCCGCGGCATACGCGACGAAGGGCCAGGCGCGCACGAAGTTCAGGGTAATGGCTGTCTTGAACGGTTCCAGCTCCACCAGCTTGTCCGTGATCTGGCTGGAAAAAAAGCTGCTGCCGAGAATGGCCGCCAGCAAGCCATACTTGATCCACTTCAAGCGTCCGTCCAGGCGCGGCTTGATTTTCCACTGCGGCAAGCGCAACCATTGGCCCAGCTTGCCCGTAAATTCCTGCAAGGCGCCGAATGGACACAGCCAGCCGCAGAACGTGCCGCGCCCCCAGATTAGCAAGCTGAGCAGCACGAAAGCCCACAAAATCACCGTCATCGGGTCGAACAGGAAAAAGCCCAGGCTGCGCCCCGCCAGCAGCGCCTGGATCATCCCCGTGATGTTGACGATCGACAACTGCCCCTGTGCGTAATAACCGACGAAGCCGATGGTAAACAGCAAAAACAGGCGGCGGAACCACACGAATTGCCGGCCATGACGCACCAGGCGTTTCTGCCAGGCCAGCGCGCCGGCCAGCAGCGCCAGCCCGGCCAGCAAGATCAACAGCTCAGCCTGGCGCGCCTTCCACGTGCCGCGCCAGCCGGCATCGTCGCCTTGCGGCGCCGTATAGAATTCCGCCGGCAAGCGGTACGTGAAATCGACGTTGCGCGCGATGCGTTCCGGATACACGATGCCCTTGCTGCGCGTGATCGGCATGGTGAACGCCAGCGGACTGGCCACATCGAGTCCCGCCTGGCTGATGATGCGAAACACGGCGATATTTTCCGTCGGCAACGGCCCCGCCTCCGACAGGTTCAATTCCAGGTCCAGGTCGCGCATGTCGATGGGCAAGCCATCCTGCTTCAGCAACAAGCGGTCCGGTACCGTGCCGCGCACGAAATCGTCGCCCAGCACGCTGTAGCGCCCGCGCGACATGACGAGGATGGCGTGGTCGCCCTCGTCGAGCCGGTTGCGCAGCTTGTTCCAGCTGCGTTCCGTCAACAGATTGCGGCCCACCGTGGGCACGGAGACATAGGCCAGATAGAGGTCGATGAACATGCCCTCCGGCGCGCGCGTGGCGTCCGCATCGAGTCCGGCGCCAGGACTGTCCGCAAACAGGGCTTCCACATCCCTGTTACTGAGGCGCACATGCTGGATCAAGCCCTGCGCGAGCATTTGCGCCACGCTGAGTTTCTTGAATACATCCATGCGGATGCGGGCGATCTGGCCGGGATCGCGGCCTTGCGCGAAACCGAGTTTTTTGCGCGACACTTTCAAGGCCGCCGCCAGCACGCTCTGGTTGATGATGCGCACGGAAGCCGTCGCCTTCGACACGCCGTCGATATCGGCATGCGTGGCATCCGCAGCGCGCTTTTTCTGGGCACCGATGGCGATATTCTGCTTGAGCGACAGCCCCTGGTACTGCTTGACGAACTGGAACAACGGCGCTTCGCCCAGGCCATCGAGAAACACGGGTTCGTGCTGCGACAGGACGGCCACATCGAGAAAACTGCCCTGCGGATTGATGGCGATCAATAGATTGACGGGAACGCCGGAAAAGCCGGGAATGGGCGCCAGGTCCACGGACTCGAAGACATAGCCGACCAGTTCGGTGGCCGTGGCGTTTTGCTTGAACAGGGGCCAGACGGGCAGGTCGGCTTCCTTCTCGCCCACGACGAGGGGCGCGGGAAAGCGCCGCGCCAGCTCCGCCTTGGTGAGCACGCCAGCCCACGCCTGTCCCAGGATAAACAGGAATAGCCAGCATGCTATGAACAACCGCAGTATCCGCATGCATTAAGCTCCGCGCGGCGCCGCACCCTCCGGCGCCGCATTCATTGGTTAGAAGAAAATAATGCCGCCCAGGGACACGCCATTCATCTTCGCCTCGCCGCCCGCAAAGCCTTTCGAGCGCGTCTGGCCCAGCTCGCCCACCAGGGTGATCGCGCTGTTGAGCGAGTAATACGCACCGAGAGTCAGGTTGGCGTTCGACTTCAGGCCGCCCGAGCCGGCCGTGTTGTCATCGTTCTTGCTGATGCCGTAGGACAAGCCCAGTTTCAGCTTGTCCGTCGTTTTATACGTGCCTTGCAGCAGCCAGTTCTTCGACTTGGTATCGCCCTGGTCCGCATCGGACAGGATGCCCAGCCCCTTGCCGCCCTGGAAGTTGACCAGCACGCCTGCCGGCCCCATCTGGTAGGAGCCGCCCACTTCCACGCCGCGCATGGTCAGGTCATCGACGCCAGGCGTTTTCGAGGTGAACTTTTGCGACTTCACGCCCAGCCAGGCTTTCAAGCCGTCCTGCGCATACGTCAGTTGCGCCTGCACTTGCGGACTGGATTTCGAAGAATAAGTCGAGCCTGCCACGATGGGCGTATCCGACACGGGGCTGACCAGCGCCACGTCGGTGCCAAATCCGCTGGACTTCGGCGAGCTGTACATGATCTGGCCATAGTTGCCCAGGTAGGTGTAGCCGGCGCCGATATGGCCCAGGGTCACCCGCCCCCGCTGCGTCGCCTGCACGGGCGCGCCCGAGCCCAGCAAAGTCATGTCGGACAAAATCGCATTCGCGCCGAAGATGCCATAGTCGCGGCCCAGCTTGAAAGTACCCATCTGTGCATTTCCAAACGTAAAAAAGGCCTGGCGCACGTCGACCACACTGTTCTGGCTGATGGCACTGTCCGTGGCCGTCGAATTGTAGATGCCGATCAAGGCTTTCACGTCGTACTCGCCCAGGCGCGATGATGCCGAGGTGATCAAGCCGTTCGGCAGCAAGCCGTTGCCGATGGTGGTGCGGTCCTTTTCGCCGCCGCAACCGAGCGCCTGGCCACCCAGCGCCAGCCCGCCCACGGCATCGCCCGAACACGACACTTGCGTGTAGTAGGCGTTGACGATGCCGCCCACGGATACGGTCCAGTCACCAGCCTTGATATCGACGGCGTGTGCCTGTCCCATCGCTGCGATCGTCATGACGCCCAGGCTCCCCAGCTTGATCAATGTGTTCATTTCTTCTCCTCTTTCTTCTCTGTTTTTAGTGTGCACATCAGTGATTGATGTACCTCAAGCTTTGGCAATAAGCGTGCCCAGCGGGACTCAGAGGGAGAAGGAGAAAAAGTCCATTTAAGCTGTGCAGCGGCGGATCAATCGCCGCCGGTGGTGTTCCTTTTTTGACCGCCAGCGTGCGGACCGGACCACCATGTAAACAAAAAACTGACGGCCTGGGCCGTCAGCAAAAAGAAAGCGCCCGCCTGTTACAACCGATCAGACAGGGAGACACCCATCCGACTGGCGCGGGCGCTTCACCCCGTTACTTCGATGCCAGCTTGAAAACCCACACGGAGCCGCCCTGTTCCAGGAAGTTGACTTTCTTCGCCACTTCGCCGCCCCACAGCGGCACCGCGCCGCCCCAGCCGGAAACGACGGCCACGTATTGCGTGTCGCCATCCTGCCAGGTGACGGGCGGCGCCACGACGCCGGAGCCCGTCTGGAATTTCCACAGCTCCTTGCCCGTCTTCGCGTCGACGGCTTTCAGGAAGCCTTCCGGCGTGCCGTAGAACACCAGGTTGCCGGCCGTGCTCATCACGCCGCCCCACAGCGGCGCGTTGTTCTTGATTTCCCATACGATCTTGCCCGTCTTCGGATCGACGGCGCGCATGGCGCCGATGTAGTCGTCAAACAGGGGCTTAATGGTGAAGCCCGCGCCGAGGAAGGCACCGCCTTTCTTGTAGCTGATTGGCTCGTTCCAGATGTCCATGCCCCATTCGTTCGCGGGAACGTAGAACAGCTTGGTTTGCGGCGAATAGGCCATCGGCATCTGGTTCTTGGCACCGAGGAAGGCGGGCGCGGCAAACACGGTCGTGCCCTTCTTGCCTTCTTCTCCCTTGGTCGGGTCGCCAGGACGGCCGGCGGGGATGAAATTCGGCCGGCCCGTCTTCAGGTCGATGCTGCTGGCCCAGGTGATTTTCTTCACGAACGGGAAAGCGTTCTGCAGCTTGCCCGTGTTGGCGTCGATGACATAGAAGAAACCGTTGCGGTCGGCCTTGCCGCCGTAGCGTTTGCCATCCATGTCGAAGGTGACGAACTCGTTGGCGCCGTCGAAATCCCAGGCATCGTTCGGCGTGTTCTGGTACGCCCACTTGATCTGTCCCGTTTTGACGTCCAGCGCCACGGTGGACGACGAGTACAGGTTGTCGCCGGGACGCAGATGGCTGTTCCACGGCGCAGGGTTGCCCGTGCCAAAGTACGCGAGCTTGGTTTGCGGGTCGTAGGTCCCGCCCATCCACGTCGAGGCGCCTCCCGTTTTCCACAGGTCGCCCGGCCACGTCTTGTTCGCCGTGCCGGACACGCCGTTGTCGATGGCCTTGCCATCCTTGTCGTAGCGGTGGCCCATATGGCCCTCGACCGTCGGACGGCTCCACACCAGGTCACCCGTCATCGGGTTGCGCGCTTCGACGCGGCCGACGATGCCGAATTCCCCGCCCGACACGCCCGTCAGCAGCAAGCCTTCGGCGATCAGCGGCGCGGCCGTCATCGAGTAGCCGGCCGCATAGTCGTCCACTTTCTCTTTCCAGACGATCTTGCCCGTGTTCTGGTCCAGCGCCACCAGGTAGGCGTCCAGGGTGCCGAAGATCACCAGGTTGCCGTACAGGGCCGCGCCGCGGTTGACCACGTCGCAGCAGGGCATGATGCCGTCCGGCAAGCGATGCTCATATTTCCACAGCTTGGCGCCCGTTTTCAGGTCGATGGCGAAGATGCGCGAATACGAGGCCGTGACGAACATCTTGCCGTTGTGAATCAACGGCTGCGATTCCTGGCCCCGCTGTTTTTCGCCGCCAAACGAGAACGACCAGGCCGGCACCAGCTTGGCCACGGTCTTGTCATTGATCTGCGTCAATGGCGAATAGCGCTGGCCCTGCGTGCCCATGCCGAACGACAGGACACTGGCCGGGTTCTTGGCCGTGCTGTCGAGCATGGCACTGGTGACATTGCCCACGTCGGCCGCCTGGACCAGCGAGGCGACACTCAAACCGATGACGATCCCCATGATTTTTTTCTGCACAATCATCTCCCTCTGTTATTAGTATGTGTATGTATCAGGTGCTGCCGTGGTCGTGCGGCTGGGCATGCAGCAAGGCGCACTCTTCATCGGTGAACAGGCGCGAGCGCGTCAGGAAGCGCTTGCCCGTGCCGTTGTCGAGTGAAAACATGCCGCCATTGCCATCGACCACGTCGATAATCAACTGGGTATGCTCCCAGTACTCGAATTGCTCGAGTCCCATGTAGAACGGTGTGCCATTCAAATTGCCGAGATAGATATCGGTATCGCTGACATCGAACTCGCCCAGCGCGTAGCACATGGGCGTACTGCCGTCACAGCAACCGCCCGACTGGAAAAACATCAGCGGACCGTGACGCTGGCGCAACTTGTCCATCATTTCCAGCGCCGCATCGGTGGCGACCACCCTGGCAATTGCTGCAGTCATGGCATCCCTTTCTGCGCGCCGCGCCCGGGAAGGCGCGGCGCCTGTTGCCAGTTTAGAAGAAGCCCAGGGCTTTCGGGCTATAGCTCACCAGCAAGTTCTTCGTTTGCTGATAGTGGTCGAGCATCATCTTGTGGTTTTCGCGGCCGATGCCCGATTGCTTGTAGCCGCCGAATGCGGCGTGGGCTGGATACAGGTGGTAGCAATTGGTCCACACGCGGCCCGCCTGGATGGCGCGGCCCACGCGGAAGGCGCGCGAACCGTCGCGCGTCCACAGGCCGGCACCCAGGCCGTACAAGGTGTCGTTGGCAATGGCCAGCGCTTCGGCCTCATCCTTGAAGGTGGTCACGGACACGACGGGCCCGAAAATCTCTTCCTGGAAGATGCGCATCTTGTTATTGCCCTTGAACACGGTCGGACGCACGTAATAGCCGCCTTCCAGGTCGCCCGCCTGCGTGTTGCGCTCGCCGCCTGCCAGCACTTCGGCGCCTTCCTGGCGGCCGATGTCGAGGTAGGACAGGATTTTTTCCAGTTGCTCCTGCGACGCCTGGGCGCCGATCATGGTGGCCGAGTCGAGCGGATTGCCCTGCTTGATGGCGGCCACGCGCTTCAGGGCCCGTTCGATGAATTTCTCGTAAATCGATTCCTGGATCAGCACGCGCGATGGGCAGGTGCACACCTCGCCTTGATTCAGCGCAAACATCGTGAAGCCTTCCAGGCACTTGTCGAAATAATCATCGTCCGCATCCATCACGTCTTCAAAGAAGATGTTTGGCGACTTGCCGCCCAGTTCCAGCGTAACGGGAATCAGGTTTTGCGCGGCGTAGCCCATGATCAGGCGGCCCGTACCCGTTTCGCCCGTAAAGGCGATCTTGGCGATGCGCTTGCTCGAGGCCAGCGGCTTGCCCGCTTCCAGGCCGAAACCGTTGATGATGTTCAGCACGCCTGGCGGCAGCAGGTCGCCGATCAGCTCGATCAACACCATGATGGATGCCGGCGTCTGCTCGGCCGGTTTCAGGACAACGCAATTGCCGGCGGCCAAAGCTGGCGCCAGTTTCCACACGGCCATCAGGATAGGGAAATTCCACGGGATGATCTGCCCCACGACGCCCAGCGGCTCATGGTAGTGATAGGCATAGGTTTCCGCATCGATTTGCGCGACGGAACCTTCCTGCGCACGGATGCAGCCGGCAAAATAACGGAAATGGTCGATGGCCAGTGGAATGTCGGCATTCATCGTCTCGCGGATCGGCTTGCCGTTGTCGATGGTTTCCGCCGTGGCGATCAGGCTCAGGTTCTGCTCGATGCGGTCGGCGATGCGGTTCAGGATGTTGGCGCGCTCGGCCGGCGACGTCTTGCCCCAGGCATCCTTGGCCGCGTGGGCCGCATCCAGCGCCAGTTCGACGTCTTCCGTCGTGGAGCGGGCGATTTCGCAAAATGGCAAGCCCGTGATGGGCGTCACGTTGGGAAAGTATTCACCTTTTACCGGGGCAACGAATTTGCCGCCGATGTAATTGTCATAGCGTTGCTTGAAGGGATTGGCCACGCCCAGTTTGCTGATGTCTGCGAGATTCATGTCGTCCTCTATCGGGTTAATTAGAATGGAATTACTTAATTAAAATCAAACGTCCTGGTACAGATGGGGTAAGTACACGGTGTCTTCCGCAAATGCCGTGCCAGCTCGCCGCCCCACTACAAACTTAGCCGGTTTTACCCTTGTTACAAGGGCGTGGCGTCAAACCCGGCGCGCTTTTCGCCCATACGCCCGAGCCGGATCGATGCTGGCTTGCTGTTTGCGTTTTGAACAAGGCGGCGGGGTACTGTTCCAATCCGGGCCAGCCCTGCCGCCGCGCCCCTGCGCCGCTGCACAATGGAACAGGTGTACCAGACTGGAACACCTGCTCTGTGCCACTACCGAATTACCACGCCCCATGGCAATTCGCCCACGGCAATATCGGCCACCTTGCGCGCGCTGGCCGTGTCGATGACGGACACGCTGTTGGAGCGCCCATTGGCCACGTACAGTTTGGTCCCGTCGGGCGTGATGGCCATGTTCCACGGGCGTTTGCCGACGGCAATGGTGGCCGTCACCTGGTGGCTGGCCGTATCGATCACCATTACCGTGCCGTCGATGCCGTTCGAGACATACACTTGCTTGCCGCCGGGATGGACCACGATGCCGTTCGCGTTCTTGCCCGCAGGAATGGTGGCGATGGCCTTGCGCGCCGTCATGTCGATCACGTAGACGGCATTGACCAGTTCGCAGGCCACGTAGGCCAGGCCGGAATCGGGGCTGAAGCCGATGCCGCGCGGACGCAGGCCGACGGCGACGGACGCCACCTGGCGGCGTTGCGCCACATCAATGACATCGACTTGCTCGGCCTCTTCCGCGCTGACCAGCAGCCAGCGCCCGTCCGGGCTGAAGACGGCGTGTTCCGGATTGCGTCCCTGCACCTTGATATCGGCCAGCAAGACGCCCGTCTGACCATCGAGCAAGGCCACGCTATTGTTTTCCTCGACGGCCACGGCTATCAGGCTGCCGTCGCGGGAAGCGCTGACGCCTTCGGGCGACTTGCCCAGCGCTACGCTGCGTACGGGCGCACCGCCAGCGTTGTCAATCAGCAGCAAGGCACTGCTGGCGGCGTCCGTGACAAACAATTGCCGTCCGGTGGGGTCGGCAGCGATGCCGCGCGGGCGCTTGCCAGCCGCGATTTGGCGCACGACCTGGTCGGTCGCCGTGTCGATCACGCTCAAGGTGCCCGACTTTTCATTGGGCACGTAGGCAAACGGGGCCGCCTGGACGGCCGTGCAGGCAAGCGCAGGCAACAACATGCAAGCCTGGCGCAAGCGGAACAGAAAGTTGGGCATAATCACCTTTTCAATGGGAACACACAGGAAGCGCGCGCGGGAGCGGCGCAGGTGACGATGCCTGCATGCAAACGCCGTGCCACTGACAGGCGTATAATTTCCGCCCACCAATGGAGACATGGCAGGCATATTGCTTGACACACCTACGCAGACCTGCGCCGCGCACGCGACCAAGCAGGCTTTTATTCACATTGGAGAACCCGCATGCAGCATCGTTTCCGCCTGAACACCATCGCCAGCCTGTTTGTCGCCGGCAGCGCCACTTTCGCTCCCCACGTCTTTGCCGCCGAGGTCGCTGACCCTGCCAACGGGCAACTCATGGATACGGTGGTCATCAGCGGCAGCCGCATTGCCCATCCCAGCCAGGAAGTACCGGCGTCCATCGACGTGGTCGACAGCGCGCGCATCCAGGACGGCCAAATCCGCGTGAATGCGTCGGAAGCGCTGGCCGCCGTGCCGGGCCTGGTCGTGCAGAACCGCCAGAACTATGCGCAGGACTTGCAAATCTCGTCACGGGGCTTCGGTGCCCGCTCGGCCTTCGGCGTGCGCGGCGTCAAGCTGATCAGCGACGGCATTCCCGCCAGCATGCCCGATGGCCAGGGCCAGGCTGCCACCTTCAATCTCGATACGGCCGAGCGCATCGAAGTGCTGCGCGGGCCGTTCTCTGCCATCTACGGCAACCACTCGGGCGGCGTGATCCAGCTGTTTTCCAAGGATGGGCAGAATCCCCCTTCCGTCGAACTGAATGTGACGGGCGGCAGCTACGGCACCAGCAAGGTGGACCTGTCGGCGCAGGGCCAGGCGGGCGGCATCGGCTACGTGCTCGACGGCTCGCGCTTCCGCACGGATGGCTTCCGCGACCACAGCGCCGCCACGCGCGAACAGGCGTTCGGCAAGATCACGGTCAAGCCCACGGCGGACAGCAAGCTGACCATCGTCGCCAATAGCCTGCACCAAGGCAACACGCAAGATCCGCTGGGCGCTACCTGGGCGACTTTTGCCGCGAACCCGCGCGCCGGCGAAATCGATACGACGGACACGCAAAATCCGAAACGCACCCTGGCCGAGCGCTACAACACGCGCAAGAGCATCGACCATCAGCAAATCGGCGCCACCTATGAGCAATCGTTCGGCGACGACCGCCTGCACGTGACGGCCTACGGCGGCAACCGCGACGTCATCCAGTACCAGGCATTCACCAAGGGTTTCCAGGCGCCGGCCAGCCATTCGGGCGGCGTGGTCGACTTCCAGCGCCAGTTCTACGGCATCGACACCAACTGGCTACACGTGAGCCAGTTGGCTGGCGGCAAGCTGAGCACCACCATCGGCATCGACTATGGCCGCTCCAGCGATGACCGCACCGGCTATGAAAATTACATCGGCAACACGTTTGGCGTGAAAGGCAAGCTGCGCCGCGACGAGCAGGATATCGTCTCCAGCCTCGATCCGTATATCCAGGCGGAATGGCAAAACGGACCGTGGCTGCTCAGCGCAGGTTTGCGTTACAGCAAGATGAAAGTGGCCGTCGACGACCATTTCCTCAGCAACGGCAACGATAGCGGCAGCCTGGAATTCAGCCACACGACGCCGGTGCTGGGCCTGCTGTATAAACTGACGCCCGACGTCAACGTCTACGCCAGCGCCGCGCGCGGCTTCGAGGCGCCCACCTTGAACGAGCTGTTTTACTCGGGCACGGGCGGCGGCTTCAATTTCAACTTGAAACCAGCCACCAGCACCAACCTGGAAGCGGGCGTCAAGGCCAGGATCGCCAACAACACGCACGTGAACGCGGCCTTGTTCCAGATCAAGACCAACGATGAACTGGTGGTGGACAGTTCCAGCGGCGGGCGTACGAGCTATCGCAACGCGGGCAAGACCTTGCGTCAGGGCATGGAAGTCTCGCTGGACTCCAGCCTGCCCTATGGTTTCACGGCGAAAGTGGCCCTGACCAGCCTGCACGCCGTGTATGACCAGGCCTTCGGCGCAGTGCGCGAAGGCAGCCGCCTGCCGGGCGTGCCCAGCGCCAATCTGTTCGCGGAACTGGCCTGGAAAGACACGCTCGACCGCTTCGGTGCGGCACTGGAAAGCGTGGCCAGCAACCAGGTCTATGCGGAAGACAGCAACAGCGAAAAACCGGCGCCCGGCTACACGGTATTCAATGCGCGCTTCAATGCCAAGCAAAATGCAGGCAGCTGGCGCTTCAAGGAATTTGCCCGTCTGAACAATCTTTTTGACAAGACCTACGTGGGCTCCGTCATCGTCGGCGACAGCAACAAGCGCTACTACGAGGCGGCACCGGGGCGTAACTGGTTGCTGGGCGTCAGCGCCCAATACTCGTTTTAAGCACAGCTGAGAAAAAGTTCATGGCCCGGTTGCATTGATTCGTGCCGCCTACGGCCATGTGCCTTGCCAGGAACATTTTTCAGGCGCTCTCATGACAAAAAAGCCCGCGCCTCTTCCGATGCGCGGGCTTTTTTTGTGATGAGCATGGCGTGTTATGGCCGCGCTTCCTTCACGCCATATTTCTCAAAGATGGCTTTCAATTCGCCGCTGGCCGCCATCTCGTTCATGGCCGCCTGCAGCAGTTTGGCCACATCGAGCTGCTGGCGGCTGACGGCCAAGCCCACGGCCCAGCCTGCACGCGGCAGGCGGGCGAACGCTACTTCGCTCAAGGGGAAGGCGGGATCGCTTTTCAGCACCGATTCGATTTCCGAGCGGTTTGCCAGCACGGCGTCGAGCTGGCCCGCCTGCAATTGCTGCAAGGCTTCCGCCGCCGTGTCGAAAATGCGTACATCATCGCGGTATTTCCCATTATCCTCCCCCAACATCAGCATGGCGGCAATCGACACCTTTTCCACGCCGATGCGCTTGCCGGCCAGCGAAGCGACGCCATCGAATTGCGGCACAGCATGCGCGCTGCGGGCTAGCCGCACCGTTTCCACGTAATACGGTGCAAAAATTTCCACCTTGTCGTTGTCTGCCATCAATTTCTTATCGACCGGCACGTGCAGCATCACGTCGGCAGGACCATAACCGAGGTAATGGCCCTTCCACACCATATTGCGCAAATCGTCGTTCAGGTTTTCGCCGGCGGGAAATGGCAGCAAGCTCAGTTTCAGCCCCAGCTTTTTCGCCAGCGCCTCGGCAATGTCGATGTCGATGCCAGCGCCCCTGTCGGAAAACGGCGCGAACTCGTTATACACAGCCACTTTCAGGCTGCCCGACTGCTGCACTTTCTGCCAGTCGGCACGCGCCGGCGCGGCTGCGCACAGCGCCAGGCAAGCGAGCGAGATCATCGCGCGCACACCCCGGAATTGAAATGAACGCATGGGACTCCTTTGTAATCAATCGTATCAATGCGACTTAGTTGGATTCGCGGCGAGTTTCCAGATAAGTCTTGATGGCCCACATGGCTTCCTGATTGAACACGCCCTCGAACGGCGGCATGTACACGGCGCCATTGCGCACTTTACCGTGGCGTATCGTGGTCAGGTAGTAATTGTCCGTCTCCTTGTAGCAAGCCTGTTTCTTTGTCTCGTTCTTAATGCCGAAGCAATCGCGATCGAGCTGGCGCAAGTCGGGGGCGATACCGCCCGAAATGGCTTCGATGCCATGGCAGCGCGCGCAATTCTGGTTGTAGGCCGACGTGCCCACCGTCAAGGCCAGCTTGTTGCCCCGATACGGGTTTTGCTCGAGCCACTTGTCGCCCACCTTGGGCAAGCCCGTGGTGTCGACGCCTTGCGGCGTGACATTGCCATGCGCATAGGCATGCGGCAAGGTCAGCAGGGAAGTGAGGGCGACGGCGCCAGCGGCGGCAACGCCGAGCAGGGTACGGATGGAATAGGTCATGCTGGTCTCCTTGGTTTTTTTAGTGAATATCCAAGAAGAGCAAATGCCGTGCCATGCGTACATGCCCCATAGCGGGCCTGCCATGTATCAATTTGGAACAGCTGCAACAGCCATTTGTGTCACCGTGCGCGCCAGGCGCCGGCGAACGAGCAGATGCTGGCCTGCTCATGTTGCTCGAAGGTGATACGCACAGGAAAGAACCTGGCAATCTTATTGGCATTCATTGACACTGCTGCGAGGCCTTGCTGCAACTCAACAAATGATCTGATGGCGAAGAACGGTATTGTCAAACAACACAGGATCGGATGGGATCACTTGATTTATCGCGGTAGTTAAGCGACGTTCATCGACAAAGGCAGCGCATAGCGCTGCTTTTTTTACGCCGGCCTGCAGTGAAAGACAAACCAGCAGACGAAAAAAAACCCGCTCATTCCTGAGCGGGTTTTTCTCTTACTGCGTATAACAAGCCTGACGATAACCTACTTTCACACTGGTTGCAGCACTATCATC
>NZ_JBWKUP010000036.1:0-12651 GCF_059420905.1 Janthinobacterium sp. GW821-FHT03C08
GCCGAGCACAACGTGCAGGCGGCCACCATCGTCAATGACGCGCTGCCCGCCTCGCCGGCGGCGCCGGCCGTGGCCATGGCGGCGAGCGCCAGCGTGCCGCGCAAGACGGCGCCGCCCCTGCGCCAGGCGGCCGCGCGCGCGCCAGCCTCTCGGCCGGCAGCGGCGCCGGGCGACAGCGACGTCGCCTTGCTGACGGCCATGGTCGCGCATGCACATCGACAAGAAAGCACGGCGGCCCCCGTGCGCGACGTGGTGCTGCGCCAGGCGGACGAGGACACGGCCAGCCTGCTGCAGCGCTGCAAGCAGCTGGGCATGATCGAAGGCATGCTGTGCCGTTCGCGCATCTGCTCGGGCCGCTGGGACAGCGATTCGGCCTGCCGCTGAACGGGCGCGGCACGGACGGCGGCCCCGCCAGGCTCAGGCGCGCTCGGACACTTCGATCAGGTTGCCGTCCGGATCGCGCAAGTAGATGGAACGGATGGGCCAGTTGGCGCCCGTGCGGGCCACCGGCCCTTCCTCAATGGCCACGCCCAGTCCGGACAGATGGGCGATCACGACATCGAGGGGCACGGCGGCGATGAAGCACAGGTCCAGCGAGCCGGGCGTCGGCAGTGCGGCCTTGGGCAGGAATTCCTTGCCGTACTCGTGCAGATTGATCTTTTGCGCGCCGAACTTAAACGCATGGCGCCCGGCGCCGAAGGTGTCCAGTTGCATGCCCAGCACGCGCGTATAAAAATCGATGCAGGCGGCCTTGTCGCGGGTCGTCAGCACCAGGTGGTCCAGGTGCGAAATCATGCTGTCCTCGGGGAATGTGGCGCGTCCATGCGCCCCCTTAAAAAGCCTTCCATCAGCGCCAGCAGGGCTGGCGGCTGCTCCTGGTGGGGCGTATGGCCGCACTGCTCCACCATGGCGGGCATGGCATTGAGCGCCTGCGCGACGATGGCATCGACCTGGGCCGCGCTGCCATACTGGTCTTCCGTGCCCTGCACGACCAGCGCGGGGCATTCGACGGACGGCAGCAGGTATTCGATATTCCAGAACTGGAAGCCATAGCTGAGCCAGGTGTCGGCCCAGGCCTTGAAGATGGCTGGCGTTTTTTCGCCGTGGTATTTCGCCAGCGCGCGCAACTTGCCCGCGCCGAAGGCGGCATCGGCCGTGCGGATGCCCTCGAGCGTCATGCTTTCCACGAACACGTGCGCCGCCTCCGTGATAATGCCGCGCAAGCGGGGCGGCTGCTGCGCCGCATAGATCAGGGCGATGCTGCCGCCATCGGAGTGGCCGACAAGAAAATGGTCCTGTCCCGGCAGCACGGCGGCAAGCACTTGCGGCAGCTCGCACAGGGCGTAGTCATGCAGGTAATGGATCTGGCGGCGGGCCGCCAGCGGCGAGGACAGGCCATAGCCGAGGCGGTCATACAGCAGGCCGCGGCAACCCGTTGCCTGGCATAGCTGCAGGGGAAAATCCTTCCACATCGCGCAGCAGCCCAGCCCCTCGTGCAGGAAAACCAGCCAGGGCTTGGCGGGATCGCCGTCGATCAGTTCGTAATAGATATCGTTTTCGGCGCTCAGGTTCAGTATCGGCATGGTCTGGGGCATGGGCTGGACAGGCGACCTATTGTGCCATTGTCCGCCCGCGTCTGCGTGCCCCGCCCATAAAAATATCCTGGCGGAAAATACACAAACGCTTGCCCGCACGCTCTTTGCGCCAGCGCAAATTCACGCCGTCTTTCGCCGTCCGTGCGGGCCTTTTTGCCGCGCCACGGGCCTAGAATTAACGTCTCCCCCCTCGGAGCAGACGGCTACCTTATCAGCCAGGACGCGACACTAGCAGCCGCGGCAACAGATAGGGCGTCTTGCCGCACGACGTCAGGCGCGGTGTCCAAACTATCGATCAGGAGCGCATCATGGAAATGAAAGTAGAAGACAAGACCGGCAGCAATCTGGCCGCCCAGGAGGTCACCGACTCGCCTGTGCAGCAGGAAGGCAAGAGCGCCAAAGGTGGCGCGGTACAGGATCTGAGCCTGAGCTCAGGCGCCTTCACTACCTACTACACCTGGTTCGCCAACGGCGTGCAGCCACATGTAAACTTCGTCCATCCCAGCGTGAAGGGCAATTCGCGCGTGTTCCTCAACATCAGCGAATACGGCTCGGACCCGCAGCACCGTTTCATCGGTGCCGCCCGCATGGCCGTGTATAACATCGCCCCGTATGACGGCGGTTTCTATGCCTGGGTGGAAATTTCCTGGAATAGTCCATTGAAAATCCGCTTCGACGTGTTCGTCGATCCCTGATCCGGGAAATCCAGCCACGCTGCCGCGCCCTGCCACCAGCAGGACCGTAGCGCGTGCCATGGGCCATTGCTGAGAGAAGCGAAACAGCGACAAGCGAGCGCACAAAACAAAAGGGCCACGTGTTGCCACGTGGCCCTTAGCTGCTGCTTGTTCTGGCTCCCCGACCTGGACTCGAACCAGGGACCTGCGGATTAACAGTCCGTCGCTCTACCAACTGAGCTATCAGGGAAAGGAGGCCGCATTATATACGTCGACAATACACCTGTCCAGTTGCAATCTGCCTATCCCGAAAAAACCGGCCGCCGGCGGCGGCCTGCCGTGACGGGATGCGGGGACATGCCCTGCCACGGCGTGCGTGCGGCAGGCCGGCAGGCGCTGCTGCGGCATGGCGCGGGCGCGGGGCCTTGCCGCAGGCTTACGCCAAACGGAGCAAGGCTGCAGGAAGCACCTGAGTCCGTCTGCGCGGCGCCACGCAAGATAGTAGAATAGCCAGGCCATCCCCACACGGAAGGCGCAAACCGGCATGCCGGCAACGGGGCGTCAAGCACGCCGCCGCACCGGCACGCACTTGCAAGGCCTGGCCTTGCCCCTGGCTTTTTGCTATCAAGCTGACATGACCGAATCAAGCGCACCCGTGATGGACAAGCCCGGCAGCGGCGACAGCTCGGCCGAGATTGCCGAACATATGGCCGCCGCCATCGTGGCGCGCCAGTTGCCGCCGGGAACCCGGCTGCGCGAAGAGGCGCTGTGCCGCTTGTATGGCGTCAGCCGCACGAAGATCCGCGCCGCCCTGCTGATCCTGTCCAAGGATAAGTTGATACGCATGGTGCCCGACAAGGGCGCCTTCGTCAGCCAGCCCACGGAAGCGGAAGCGCGCGACATCTTCGCGGCGCGGCGCATCATCGAAGCGGCCCTGGCGCGTACCTTCGTCGCGCGGGCCAGGCCGGCCGACTTCCGCATGCTGGAACGGCACCTGAAAGCGGAACGCCAGGCGCTGGCCCAGGCCACGCCGCTGCGCTCGCAGCTGCTGGGCGACTTCCACGTGCTGCTGGCCGACATCGCCGGCAACGCCGTCCTGCGCGATATCGTGCGCGAACTGGTGGGGCGCAGTTCATTGATCACCATGCTGTACCAGTCCGGCCACGATGCGGCCTGCTCGTGCGACGAACATGGCCGTTTTCTCGAGGCAGCGCGCAGCGGCGACGCGGAGCTGGCCGCGCGCCTGATGGTGGAGCACCTGACGCACGTGGAAGCGGCCTTGCGCTTCGACGGCAGCGCGGGTCCCGACAGGAAAGACCTGGTGGCGGCGCTGCTGATGTAGGGAGCAAGCTGCCGCGCCAAAAGCAAAGGCCTCCCTGCGGGTGCACGGGAGGCCTTTTTTTGTCTGCGGCAATGGGATTGCCGCCGATGCGCGACTTATTCGCCCAGGTAAATGAACTTGAACAGGAAGATGGCGGCGATGATATAGGCCACCACGGACACTTGCTTGCCCTTGCCCGTCAACAGTTTCAATACGGCATAGGTGATGAAGCCGAAGGCCACGCCGCTGGCCACCGAATACGTAAACGGCATCATCAGGGCCGTGATGGCGGCCGGGATGCTTTCCGTGCTGTCATCCCAGTCGATGAAAGTCAGTTCGCGCAGCATCAGGCAGGCCACGTACAACAGCGCGGGCGCCGTCGCGTACGGCGGCACCGTGTGCGCCAGCGGAGCGAAGAACAGGCTGCCCAGGAACAGCAGCGCAACGGCCACGGCCGTCAAGCCCGTGCGGCCACCGGCCTGCACGCCTGCGGCGCTTTCCACGAAGGCCGTGGTGCTGGACGTGCCCAGGCAGGCGCCGGCGGCGATCGCCGTGCTGTCGGCCAGCAAGGCCTTGTTCATGCGCTCCATCTTGCCGTCCTTCAGCAAGCCGGCGCGGTTGGCCACGCCCATCAGGGTGCCCGTCGCATCGAACAATTCCACCAGGAAAAACACCAGCACCACGTTGACGATGCCGAACGACAGCGCGCCCATGATGTCGAGCTTGAACAGGGTAGGCTCGATGGCGGGCGGCGTGGAAACGATGCCGTTGAACTGGTTGCCGCCAAAGAAGAAGCTGGCGACGGTGATGGTGAGGATGCCGATCAGGATGGCGCCCGGCACTTTCAGGCGGTCCAGGGCGACGATGATGAAGAAACCGACGATGGCCAGGATGGGCGCCGCCTGGTGCAGGTCGCCCAGCGCGATGATGGTGGCGGGATTCGACACCACCACGCCCGCGCTTTTCAGGGAAATGATGGCCAGGAACAGGCCGATGCCGACCGTGATGGCCGTGCGCAGCGCGGGCGGGATGCTGTTGATGATCATCTCGCGCACCTTGAACAGGCTCACCAGGATGAACAGGCAGCCGGAAATGAAGACGGCGCCCAGCGCCACTTCCCAGCTCATGCCCATGCCCTTGACGACCGTGTACGAGAAATACGCGTTCAGGCCCATGCCCGGCGCCAGGGCGATCGGATAGTTCGCGTACAGGCCCATGATGAGGGTGCCGATGGCGGCCGCCAGGCAGGTGGCGACGAAGACGGAATCTTTCGGCATGCCCGCGTCGCCGAGGATGGACGGGTTGACGAAGATGATGTAGGCCATCGTCAGGAACGTGGTCAGGCCGGCCAGCAGCTCCGTGCGCACATTGGTCCCGTTGTCCTTCAGTTTGAAATAGCGTTCCAGGAACTGCATGATTAACCCCTTGTTTTGGTAGAACCGGGCGCCTGCGTGTGGCCAGTGCGCTCTTTTTATTGCAATACGACTACTTTCCCGGCACGCTGGCCGGCTTGAAGGCCCACCAGCGGCTGCCCGCAAAATTCCACATCAGGCCGATGCCCGTCGCCAGCACCTGCGCCAGCCAGTAGTACCAGCCCAACTGGTGTACCAGCAGCCACATCAGACCAGTATTGATGCACCAGCCTATGCCCAGCAGGGTGAAATACTTGCTGGCCGCCTCGCCGTGGCCCTTGTCGCTCTTGAAAGTGAAAAAGTAATTGAGCACATAGTTGACCAGCGAGCCGAAGATATAGCCGATGCCGGAAGCGGCGGCGGCGCTGATGCCGGCCCATTCCACGCCGCTCCACAGCACGGCATACTGCACGGCCGTGCCGGAAGCGCCGACGGCGGCAAAACGTAGGAACTGGTGATGCAGGGCATGCGAAGTGGTCGATTCGGACATAGTGATTTTCAAATGGGCGGTAGCCGGGGCCGGGCAAGAATAAAAAATGGCTACGATTGCTCGTAACCATTTTTCAGCCTGCATTTTACTGCAAGTTGCGCCTGAGGTTCAGATTCACGCCCGCCTTGCCGCTGCCGCGTGCCGCTGGCGGCGCCGGCGCAGCCACACCAGCAGCGCGATCAGCAGCAGCGCGCCCGCCACGCCAGCGGGCAGCATGAAAGGTTGCATGCGCGCCAGCACGGGTTTCTCGCCACCGCTGCGCGCCTGCGCCACGTACGTGGGCGTGACGGATACGTCCGGGTTGCCATACTGCTTCAGCACGTAGTTGGCGATCGCGGCGATCTGCTCGTCCGTCAGGGGCTGCACGTACGAGCGCTGGTCGAAACGGGGCATGAAGGCTTCGTGCTCTTCCCCTTCGATCTTGCGCTCGACGCCGAACAGGATGGCCGACACCAGGTTGGCGGGCGTGGCGCCGCCCGTCGCCGTGTTGTGGAACAGGGCAGGATAGGCCTGGCCCGTGCTGCCGGCGCCGCTGGCCGAGTGGCAGCTGGCGCAGTAGCCGGAAAACAGCACGGCGCCGCTGTTGAGGGAATGATGCTCGGTGGAACCGGCCATGCCGCGCAGCGATGCTTCCTCGCTGGCGGCGCTGCCATGGCTGAAGGCGGCCTTCACCTGTCCGGGCGCGCGCACGGGCGGCACGGTGCGCAGGTACGCCACGATGGCAGCCACGTCGTCGTCGCGCAAGAATTGCAGGCTGTTCTGGATGGCTTCGGCCATGCCGCCCGCCGCCTGTCCCTTGCCTTCCACGTGGCCCGTCTTCAGGTAGGCGGCGAGCTCCGCATCCGTCCACGCGCCGATGCCGCTGACCTTGTCGGACGTGATATTCGGCGCATGCCAGGAACCGAGCGATGCTCCCGCCAGGGTCTCGCTGCCGATTTCCGCCATCAGCGCGTTGCGCGGCGTATGGCAGGCGCTGCAGTGCGCCAGGCCTTCGGCAAGATAAGCGCCCCGGTTGATCTGCGCACTCCTTGCCGGGTCCGGCACGAAGCGTTTATTGTCGAGGAACAAGGTGTTCCAGCCCAGCATGGACAGGCGCACATTGAAAGGGAATGGCAGGGCCGTCTGGCGCGCCGGCTCGTCGACGGGCTTGACGGCCCGCATGAAGTAGTAATACAGGTCGCCCACGTCCGCGTCCGTCAGCCGCGCATAGCTGGTGTAGGGCATGGCCGGGTACAGATGGCTGCCCTCGGCGCGCACGCCTTCGCGCAGCGCGCGGGCAAAGTCGGCTTCCGTGTAGTGGCCGATGCCGCCCTTTTTCGACGGTGTGATATTCGTCGCGTAGATCGTGCCCAGCGGCGAATCGATGGCGTAGCCGCCCGCGTACGGCTTGCCGCCGGCCGCCGTATGGCAAGCCATGCAGTCGGCCGCGATGGCCAGGTAACGGCCCCGCTCCAGGCGTGCATCGGGCGTGGCGGCCGCCGGCGCGGCGGGACGGTCCGGCGTCAGCGTGACAGGCGGCGCCGAGGCAGGCACGGCAGCGATGGCGCCGCCGGCCAGCAAGGCCAGGGCGAGAGCGAAGGACAGGCGGCGCATCATGCGGCCTCCCGAGCCAGGGTGCGGGCGATGTCGTCGGCCGCGCGCAAGCCGAGCGCGGCCATGCTGAGGGTGGTGTTGACGACGCTGGCCGACGGCATGGCGCCGCCGCCCGGCAGCCACAGGTTGGCGTGGTCGTGGGCGCGGCAGTTGCCATCGACGACGGAGTCAAGACGGTTACTGCCCATGATGACGCCGCCCATGATGTGGTTGTTCGCGTTCAGGCTGCTGGTGATGTTGAATTCCACGGCGTCGAACAGCTTGCCGATGTGTTCCAGCTGCGCATGCGCAGCCTTGGCGCCATTGCGCACGTAGTCGCCCACGTCGTAATAAATGTCGGGACAGGCCAGGCCCAGCGGGTCCTTGCGCGTCTTGCTCAAGGTCAAGCGATTGTGCGCTTCCGGCAACGGCTCCAGGCTGATCGACAGGTCCACGCCAAACGCGGCGCGGCGGCGGATCTCGTCGTCGAGATCCTTGCCCACGAGGCCCAGCTTGAGCGACTGCTGCGTCGCCGGTCCCACGCGCGTGATGTTGTTCAGGATCATCTTGTTGGCCGAATACTGGCCACGGAAGGCGCCGTCGCGCGGCCCCACCAAGCAGCTGCTCTGCGCGGGGCCACGGCCCGTCCAGATCGGCTCGTTGGCGAGGAAGGTACAGTGGAAACCGGAATGGTCCATCATGTTGCGGCCTACCTGGTCGGAACTGTTGGCGATGCCGTTCGGATTATTCTCGTTGGCCGCCAGCAACAGCAAGCGGGGCGTCTCGATGCCGTTGCAGGCGATGACGAAGGCCTTGCCCGTCGCCATGTGCGACTGCTTTTTCGCGTCGTACCAGTGCACGGCCGTCACGCGGTTGTTCTGGTCCGTATCGATACGGTAGACGACGGCCTCGGCCAGCACGCCCGCGCCCTTCAGTTCGGCCCGCTCCACGTGGTGGATGCCGTTGTACATGGCGCCGATGGGGCAGATGGGCTGGCAATTATTATTGCCGCAGCAAGTCGGGCGGCCCTGCCACGGGCGCGTCGAGCGCCCTTGCGGAATCGGCACGGAACGGTAGCCGTGCGGGTTGACCACTTCGGCGAAGCGCTTGTCGCCATAGCCCCAGGGCACCATGTCCATCGGGTAGGGCTTGCTGCGCTCGCTGGGCGACTGCAGCGCCGGATCGTTGGGGCCGGCCACGCCCATTTCCTGCTCGGCGCGGCAATAGTACGGTTCCAGCTCATCGTAGGAAATGGCCCAGTCGCGCCCTACTCCGTAATCGCTTTTCATGCGCATGTCGGACGGCAAGTGGCGCCAGCACGACGCTGCCCAGTGCCAGGTGGTGCCGCCCACCGTGCGCAGATAGCCCTGCTGGAAACTGCTGCCGCTGGGGCCGGATAGTTCCACATAGTTGTTCTTTGGGAAATATAGGGGCGCGGGCGCATTGTCCGCCTGCGGATACAGGCCCTGGAAGTCGGAGCCGACACGGTTCTCGAACGGCATGTTGCGCCAGTTTTCCACGGCCTGCCCCCGCTCGATGCGCAGACCCGCTTCCAGCATGATCACGGAATGGCCTTGCGCGGCCAACTGGTCAGCCATCATGGCGCCGACGACGCCGGAACCGACGATGACGACATCGGCGACGACGTCGCCATTACTCTTGAATTGGGGGGATTTCATTTTGCTTGCTTGCCTTTCGGTTCGGGAGTGCCGGTGGTGGCCGGCGCGGGCGCGGGCTTCGGTGCCACGGGCGCGGCAACGCCCACGGCCGGCGGCGCCTTCAGCCACCACAGGGGGCCGTAGTTGCAATACGTGGGCACGACCTGGCCATCGGCCACCGTGCGGTACATCAACGCTTCCGCATACGCGACGACGACGGACTTCGTGCCCTGCGCCGCGTTGCCGGCAACCGTGCCCGTGTACCAGGCGGCGACGATGGCCAGCGCCAGCTCGCGCAGGCCGGGATTAGTGGCTGCGGCGGCGGTGGCGGCCGCCAGCAGGGCCTTGGCTTCCTGGCCCGTGACGAGCAGCGCGCCCAGCCGCGGCAACTGTTCGGCAAAGCCGGGCACGTTGATGCGCATGGCCTGTTCGATGCGTGCCGCCGTGGCTGCCGACAGGTCGCGGTGGCCCGTGATGGTTTGCGACAAGGTATAGAACAGCATGCTGCCCGGCGCCAGGCCGGCAGCGGGTGCGCTGGCCGGCGCCTGCATGGCGGCCGACAGTGGATTGCTCCAGAAGCCAGCCTGCGCCAGCAAGGCAGCCAGGCCGATCAGGGCGTGGCGGCGGCTGATGCGCGTGGTGGTGGACGGTACTGCTGGTGGCCCGGATGGTGCGCTGCCTGGATGATTCATAAGACGAGACTCCCGCAAGACTTGCTATTTTATTGACTACGATGATTGCGTTAAATCACATTTGAGCAAATGCAATCCTTAACGTTATTATCCTACAGAAATAAATTGTTTGCCAATGTAGTATTACTACGTGAACACCATCCATTTGCCCAGTTGCGTGCCGCATCGCATGATCCCATCCCGCCCCTGGGGCGGCAGCAATGGCCCGCAACGGCATGGCGACTGGCCCGAAACGATTGCAAATTCGCTTATGAATTGGCGGGATGAGAAACAAGCATACCCCTTTAATGCGCACCCATCCGTCACGCACCGGAGCACTGATGCCCACCTTGCCACTTGCCGCCTTCGCCTCCCTGCCCACGGCACAGCAACGGCAAGCCATGCGCGAACGGCGCGCATGCGACATATGGCACGGTATGTCAGAGGGATGTCGCGGCGAAACCGGCAAGCCATCTTGTCCGCGTCGGGGAACAGATGCAGGGAGAAGTACAGGGCGACGATCTGGCGCTCGAAGCCCTGTGCGCGGCAAGGGAGACCGCTTCGCCGGGCGCGTCGTAAACGAACAAAAGCCCAGTGCATGGACCGGGCTTTTTGGTGCAATGGCATGCGCTACGCGGATCGCTCGCAGCGCGGGCCGCAGAAACCCGTCGCGGCGACAACGCCAGCGGCAGGCGCATGCACCTGCCGGGACAGGCTCCTAGCCCCGACGCGCGCGACGCCGGCCTGCCACCAGGCCCATCAGGCCCAGGCCGGCAGCCAGCATGGCATAGCTCGCAGGCTCGGGCAAGGCGGCGGTTACCGACACATTGTCCAGTGCCGCACCCCAGGCGCTATTCTTGCTGTAGCCCTGAAAGTACAAGGTACTGCTGGCATTGGTGGCAACAAAGCTGAAACCTTCGGTCACCCAGCCCATGTTCGACGGCGACCTGCCCGTGCTGTCGAAACTGAAGGTGTGCACGCCTGTCACGCCCGCATCCAGCAGTTTGAGGCTGCCGCCGCCTTCGGCATTGCCCGCCAGGCTGAAGCTGACGTTATACAGTTGTCCGACCACGGTGCCGAAGGACTGCGAAATGCGTCCACCAGTATTGCCATTCAAATCCAGGCTGTAGCGCCCCTCCGCATGCTTCCAGTAGCGATTGACGATGTCGACGCTGCCGCTGTCAACGCTCCAGGCGCCCAGATGCGCGCCGCTGTTCAGCTGCGCGAAGGGGCCGTCAAATGTGCTCGATTCAAAACCGCCGTTGCTCAACAAGTTAGCATGCGCCATAGGCGCGGCCAGAATCAGGGCCGCCACACCGGCCAATGCAGTCAACTTACGCATAATCCCATCCTTTTTATTTTGCTCAAGAAATTTATTTTTCTTGCAACGATCAGCTTAGGGAGGATAAATTAAAATATCAATAATATTTTCAATTTAACAATAGATAATTTATCCAGATCAAGAAAACCAGCCATCCGGCGGAGAGGTCCTATGTCCAGGCGGCCACCCGGCCCGCGCTCTGGAGAGCAAGGCACTGGCACGTCCCGGCATCCACGGGCGCGCCAGCTGGAGACGGATGCGCCGGCCTGCCGCTTTTTGGCTTACCGATCTCGCACGGCGGCAATGCCAGCCAAGGCTTCCGCGATCAAGGATGCCGCTGCCTGCGGCCGGGATATGTAGATGGCATGGCTGCCGGCGGCTTCGGCCACCGTCGAGCCGGCACGCCGCGCCATCTGGCGTTGCGCCACGGGTGAAATCATCTTGTCCTCGGTGGCAACCAGATACCAGCTGGGCTTGCTCCTCCAGGCTGGCACCGCAACCACGCCCGTCAGTGCGGCAAGCCCCCACGGCACCTGCGCCGCTGCCATGAAGTTTGCCTTGTGCCTGGGAACATCGGCCGCGAACGCTGCCGCAAACTTCTTTTGCTCAAGCAGCAGGAAACCATCCTGCGGCGGCAGGATGGGCGGGACCGGCGCGTCAGGCGGCGCATTGCGCAGCAGCGCCTCGACAGACTCGCCCTGGTCCGGCACGAATGCCGCAATGTAGACCAGCGCCTTGACCTGAGGGTCGTTCCCCGCAGCCGTGACCACGGCGCCGCCGTAGGAATGCCCGACGAGGACCACGGGTCCCGGAGCGGCACGGATGACCCGAAGCGTAGCCGCAACGTCGTCGGCCAGCGAGAGCGTAGGGTTTTGCACGATGGACACGTGACAGCCATCCTTGCGCAGCGCCATGTACACGCCTTCCCAGCCAGAGCCATCCACAAAACCACCATGCACCAGCACGACCGTCGGCCGTTCAGCACCTGTCGTTTCTGCCATTTGAGCCTCCCAGGAAATCGGAACTGACGGGAATGACGTCCCCTCCGGCGTTGCGAGCGCATGACAAGGCGGGCTGGGATACTGGCGCCGCGGCCAGCGCTCGCTTGTACAAGCTTATCGCCTGGGGCTTGACGGCCTGTGCGATTGATCAATAAGCGTGCCGCAATCGGGCCTGCGCAGACGAGCTGGCCCGGAAACGCAAAAAAGCCCAACCGGTGAAGGCTGGGCTTTTCGATACTGCTGATGTTCTGGCTCCCCGACCTGGACTCGAACCAGGGACCTGCGGATTAACAGTCCGTCGCTCTACCAACTGAGCTATCAGGGAAAAGAGGCCGCATTTTATAGGGCTAGGTTGCAGATGTCCAGATTTCCGCCGCAAAATATGTCATTTTTCCCGTATGGCGCCGCTTGACCGTGCTCAACCCGGATGGGCCTGCGGGTGATAGTCAAAGACCAGCACGCGCCCCAGCCATGGCTTGAGCAGCTCGACGAAGGCCAGGTGCGCCGGATGCGTCAGGTAGGCGTCGCGCGCTCCGGCATGGTCGAAAGTCAGGGAAAAGCAATCGGTGAAGCCATCCTCGAGGCCTTCCGGGCTGACATTCGGTCCCCATTCGAATTGCTGCACGCCGGGTATGCGGTGTTTCAACTGGGAGAACTCGTAGACGAGCTCGGCGTGCTTGGTGGATGTGATGCCGTCAAGAAAGTCGCACAGGACGATATGGCGCAAGGCAGGGGTACAAGTCATGGGGTGGCGCTCCTGAAGTGATACGGTCAGGATAGCGCAAAACGCGATCACGCACCGGCCGACCCTGCCGGCGGCCGAAAACAAAAAAAGGCCATGTTTTTCAACATGGCCTTCCGAATTCTGGCTCCCCGACCTGGACTCGAACCAGGGACCTGCGGATTAACAGTCCGTCGCTCTACCAACTGAGCTAT
>NZ_JBWKUP010000037.1:0-11764 GCF_059420905.1 Janthinobacterium sp. GW821-FHT03C08
CCACCGAGCGCAAAGAAATTATCTTGCCGGCCGATGCGCTCAATGCCCAGGATCTGCTGCCACAACTGGCAGACGTAACGCTCCATCGCCGTCTCCGGGGCGATGAAGGCGGCCTGCACGGTCGCCAGCGCCAGATTCAGCAAGGCCTGACGATCCACCTTGCCGTTCGGCGTGAGCGGCAATTGCGGCAGCAGCACAAAGCTCGACGGCATCATGTAGACAGGCAAGCAGGCGTGCAAGTACGTAAACAGGCGCGCAAACAACGCCGCCTCATCGCACTCTGCCGTCCGCCCTTCCACATATGCCACCAGCCGCTTCTCGCCATCGACGTCCTTGGCCAACACCACCGCATCGCGCAAGTCCGCATGACGGCTCAGAGCCGCCTCGATCTCGCCCAGCTCGATACGGTAGCCGCGAATCTTGACCTGATGATCGATACGCCCCAGGAATGCCAGGTTGCCATCCGCCTGCCATCGCACTAGATCACCTGTTCGATATAACAAAGCACTGCTGGAGGGATCGGCCGGGTCATGGAAAGGATTTTGCACGAATTTCTCGGCCGTCAATGTGGGCTGATTCAAGTACCCTCTTGCCACGCCGGCACCACCAATATAAAGTTCACCCACAACTCCGATAGGCACAAGAGTCTTGCCGGCACTTAAGACATACGCCTTGGTATTGTCCAGCGGACGCCCTATCGAACCTGACAGGTCCGTCATCGGGGCAAACGTCGAGTCGACAGTGCACTCGGTCGGCCCATACGTATTCAGCAAGCAGGGGTGCCCCGGAGAATTATATTTCATCCATTCGGCAATCATTGTACTGCTCACCTGCTCGCCCCCCATGCTGATATGACGCACGCTTGCAGCCACCGCCACGTGGCTTTCCTTGGCCAATGTATGCCAATATGCGGTAGGTAGATCGAGCACGGTTACGTGATGCCTCGCGCAACACTCCCAGAAGTGCTGCGTCGATTGCAGCCAGTGCTCGGCACGCAATATGAGGCAGGCTCCACTGACCAAGGTACTGAAGATATCTTCCACAGACATGTCAAAATTGACGGTCGCAAATTGCAGGAAACAGTCATGCGACGTCAGGCCATAGCGACGCTGGACTGCTCGCGCCAGGTTCACCAAATTTGCATGTGAAATCATCACCCCTTTGGGATTTCCTGTCGAACCAGAGGTGTAAATGACATACGCGAGGTGACGAGACGCCAATCCTATTTCTCGCGGCACAACATTTTGCACTTTCTGCAAACCGATTTCACGGTGAACGGCCGCGTCATCGATGCACAAGACTTGCTCGTCATCGAGCGGTATCCTATGGCGCAGGTGACTCTGGATTAGAACGGTCTTCAACTGTGCGTCTTGGATCATGTATGCAAGCCTGTCGGCCGGATAATCCGGATCAAGCGGGACATAGGCACCACCTGCCTTCTGAATCGCCAGGATACCGATGATCATTTCCAACGAGCGCTCGATGCAGATGCCGACCAGGGTATCTGGCGTCACGTGCCTGGCGCCTTTCAAGTAATGCGCAAGCTGGTTCGCTCTGTCATTGAGGTCGCGGTAACTCAATTGTTCATCTTCATACACCAGTGCGGTGGATTCTGGTTGCAACAGAACCTGCTCCTCAAACAGTTCGTGCACGCATCGATCCTTGGCGAAGGCGACCATCTCTCCGCTCGATATGGTCAGCAACTGCTGGCGTTCGGACTCACTCAGCATATTGGCCTTGAAGACGCTCTGATCGGGTTCACTGACAAGAGACTTGAGCAGCTCCTCAAAGTTAGCCACCATTCTGCTGATTGTCGATGGCAGAAATAGATCAACGTTATATTCCCAGTACAGGAGCAGGCCCTGTGGTCCTTCTACGGCCGATAGCAACAAATCGAACTTGGCAACGGATTGATGCCCCTCCACCGCAGTCAGGCGCAAACCGGGTAAGTCGAGTTCTCCATGCTCGTTATTTTGCAAGATCAGCATCACCTGAAACAAAGCACTATGGCTAAGACTACGCTGTGGTTGCAAACGATCAATGATCATTTCGACCGGCACTTGCTGGTAGGCATAAGCATCGAGCAAGGTCGACTTGCTTTGCGCCACTAACTCGGTAAAGGTGCAATCCTGCGACAGGTCGGTACGCAAAATAAGGTTATTCAGGAAAAACCCGATCAATCCGGCGATCTCGGCATGTTCTCGATTGGCGATGGGACTGCCAACGACAATATCTGTCTCATTGCTGCTACGTGCAAGGAAAACGGAAAAGGCCGCATGCAAACCCATGAATAGCGTTGCCGCGTTACGTTGACACAACGTTTTCAGCCTGGCCGTCACGTCGACATCCAGTGTGCTCTGGATGCTATCGCCCGCAAAGGTTTGCCGGGCAGGACGGGGGAAATCCAGCGGCAAACTATGAACCGTAGGCAAATCAGCCAATTGCCTGACCCAATAATCCAATTGCTTCGTCGATATGTCGCTTTGCAGTTCGCTGCGCTGCCAATGCGCATAGTCTGAATACTGGATGGCCAACGGCGGCAATGGATTCGGCTGTCCCTGGCTATACGCGCTATAAAGTGCGCTGAACTCCTTGATCAGAATCCCCATGGACCAGCCATCCGAGGCAATATGATGCATGTTAGCCATGAAAATATGACTATCAGCAGCCAGTTTAAGCAGTTGAACCCGCAACATCAGGTCTTTGCTGAGATCGAATGCCGTGTCGGCGTCCTGCGCCACGCGCCGGATCACCTCCGCGTCGCGTTCGATTTGCGGAAGCGTCGACAAGTCAACGCAAGGAACAGTTATCACAGGTGCTTCCTGGATGACCTGCATGGCTTGGCCCTGCAAACTGGTTGCAAAACAGGTACGCAGGCTTTCATGGCGTGCAAACAAACTCGTCAGTGCCTGGTTGACTGCTGCGTAATCCAGGTCACCGCTCAAGGTCAGAGCGAATGGCATGTTGTAATGGACACTGCCATCCTCAATCTGGTCCAGTACCCATAATCGCTGCTGAGAATAGGAGGCAAGCAAGTTCTTCTCGCCCGTCACTGGCACTAGTGACGAATCCCCTGCACTACCTGTCATTTCAGTCAGGTGCTGCGCCAGCGCGGCAACCGTCGGCGCCTCGAACATGGTGCGTAATGGCAAGGCCTTCCCAAACGTGACGCGCACCCGGGAAACGACCTGCGTTGCCAATAAAGAATGTCCGCCGCGATGGAAGAAGTTGTCATGAATGCCAACCTGCGGCACCTGCAATACGTCCGCCAGGATCTGCGCAAGAGCCGTCTCTATTGAATTACTCGGCGGACAAAATGCAACGCTACTGATACGCTCTGGCGCCGGCAGAGCGCGCTTGTCGATCTTGCCATTCGACGTCAGCGGCATGGCTGCCAAGGCGACCCAATCGGACGGCAGCATGTAGTCTGGCAAGACCAATGCCAACGCCGCGCGCAGAGCATCGACGGAGATAGCGTCTTTGCTCGCGTCCGTGACAAAGTAAGCCGCCAGCCGTTTTTCTCCTGGCAAGCCATCCTCGCGCGCCAGGACTACGGCTTCGCTGACCATCGGCAGAGCGACAAGTGCCGACTCGATCTCGCCGGGTTCGATGCGAAAGCCGCGTATTTTGACTTGATCGTCGTTTCGTCCAAGAAACTCAATTTGCCCATCGGCCAGGTAACGGGCCAGGTCCCCCGAGCGATACATACGCGCTCCGGGCCGCGTACTGAAAGGATTCGCTACGAAGCGCTCGGCCGTTAGACCAGGCCGCCCAAGATATCCGCGCGCCAACCCCGCCCCGGCGATATACAGTTCGCCGCGTATTCCCGGCGGTACTGGTTGCAATTGCTCATCGAGGATATAAGTTTCCGTGTTGGCGATAGGACGGCCCAAGGGTACAGAAGTAGTCAGCCGCGTGTCGCGTGTCAGGGCATTGCAAGTGGTGATCGTGCTCACTTCGGTGGGTCCATAACAATTGCTCAGGCGGGTATTGGGCGCACCTTCGGTGAAAAGCCGTACATGTGTCATAGAAAGGGCTTCGCCACCTGTCAACACATGCCGCACCGACGCCAGGCTCGCAAGTTGATGCTCCACCATCTGGTGGAATAACGCAGTGGTCAAGAAAAGCATGTCCAGGCGCGCGGCGATGATCGCGTTCCCGAGCTCTTCATTCGATAGGCGTCCCGGAGGCATCAGCACCAGGCATCCGGCGTTGAGCAAGGCACTCCAGATTTCAAACGTAGCGGCATCAAACGTAACAGGCGCATACTGAAGCACCCTTTCGCCGACGTCCAGGCTGTAATAAGCGTTGTTGCATAGCAAGCGCACAACATTCTGGTGCGATAACAGTGTCCCTTTCGGTTTTCCAGTCGAACCCGATGTGTAAAAAACACATGCAAGATGACCGGGCAAGGCACGCGGTGCAGGGTTGGCAGCCACCAAGGCCGGGCACACGCAATCGGTCTCCAAACAAAAAACAGGTATGCAGGCATCTGTATTTGCAGCCGAGATTGATGCCAGCAATGAATGCTGTGTCAGCAGCAACGCCGGCCTAGCATCATTTAACATATAGGCTAGGCGTTCCGTCGGCATGGCCGCATCAAGCGGCAAATAGGCGCCGCCGGCCTTCAATATTCCCAGCATGGCCGCCAGCATATCAAACGACCGTTCCACACACAGGCCTACCAGCGTTTCAGGAGCAAACGATACTTGGCGCAAGCGATGTGCCACGTCGTTGGCACGGCCGTTTAATGCGGCGTAGCTCATGGTCACGCCATTTATTTCAGCCGCGCTCGCCTCGGGATGGCGCATGACTTGTTGCTCGAACAAGGCATGAAGGCTGCTACCATCGGGATAACTGGTGGCGCTTGCGTTCCACACATGTAGCACCTTGTCCCGCTCATCCTCGGAAAGCAGTGACAAGCTGTCCAAGCGCTGTGCGGGAGCACGCACTGCGGCGTTGAGCAGGCGCGAAAAATGCGTGGCCATATGTGCCATTGTCGCCGCCGTAAACAGAGCGGTGTTATATTCAAATCGGCAATGCAGGCCCTGCGCGTGAGGGCGGATATACAGCGTGATGTCGCTGTTGTGCGGATGCGCCCCGGCATGCACGGCAGCAATATTGAACGATACGCCCCCTGCATCGGCATCGTCCGGGAGCGCCTCCGAAATCACCAAGGCAAGTTGAAACAAGGGGCTGTGGCTGTCACTGCGCTCGGGCTTCAAATGCTCAGCAAGAAGCGCAAATGGAATATGTTGGTTAGCGTAGGCCGACTCCAGCACACCTTTGCTGTGCGCCAATAATGCGTGGAAGTCCAGCGTGCACGAAACCTTGCTGCGCAAGACGAGGTGATCTGTCAATGGACCCACGACCGCATCGAACCCGCGATCTTTCCTATGTTCAATACCGATGACAACATCCGTTTCATTGCTATACCGCGCGAGCAAGGCGGCAAACACGGCATGTATGCCTATTGTTAAATCCGCCCCTACGCTATCACACACGCGGAGTAACAAATCCCTGCTCTCTTCCGCAAGCAATATATCGACGGAATCAACCGCCAGTCGCGCAACTGAGGGACGTGCAAAGTCCAACGGCACCCCATGTGCGAGTGGCAACGACGCGAGCTGGGTATGCCAGAATGCCAGTTGCTGATCCAATAAGTCGCCAGGCAACGGCGGCGGCGACGTGACATGGCCGGACTGCAGCGTGTGGGCGCCGACAGTTGCCAGCGCCTCGCCGCTGGCGATAGCTTGATAGCTCTGCCGCAACTCCTCCGCCAAAGTCAGGATCGCATGCTCATCCACGACCATGCGATGCGCCTTCATCAGAAAAATATGCCGTTGTGGCGCTTCCTGTATCAAGACCGTTCGCAACTGACTTTCCACCGACGACAAGGGTAGTGGACGGCCGACGGCATCCGCGATAATTGCACGCAATTGTGTCGTACGCTCGCCAGCGGCCACCGTGCGCAGGTCTTTGTACACCATGTTGCAGGGAGCATCATGCTGAGCGATACCAAGCGCCTGTCCATCCGGACCCGTGACGAAACTGGTGCGCAGGATGGTATGGCGATGTACCAGATCGCGCAACGCATGCTTCAACACATCAACATCCAGTTCACCGGTCAACTCCAGTGTTACGCTGACTGCTGGGGAGAGTGTGGGACTCATCTCGTTCAGCAACCACAAGCGCTGTTGCAGCGGCGAAACGGGAACGTTCAAGCCAAGAGGAAGGGCAACAGCAGGCGCAGAGGAAAGGCGGCGGTGGTTTTGCTGCGCCAGTTGCTCTTCACGCTCCAAATACTCCATCAATTGCTGTTTATTCTCCTTGATCAGGAGGATAGCGACATCGTCAAAACTACCGTTACGGGCCGTAGCCTTAATTTTCCCATCCTTGATCGATACATCGATGCCCCGCTCAACTAAAGCTGACAGTATTTTTTGCATGAACTTTTTCCATATCATCTAGAGGTATTTGGCACATTGCCGCCAGGTCATAGAACCCCGGCACTTGCCATCGTTGCGCTCGAATCACACGCTGCTAAGTTACGCTCAGCTGCAGCGCCACATGCCAAAGCGTCAGCAATCCATGGATTGTTACTGTTGCATAAGGAGAATATGCTGGCGTTGTAAGTGGGGAAGGATTGTGGCATCGATGTGCGCCACCACTTCGGTTTGTGCAGCGTGAATAAAGAAATGGTCGCCATCGAACCAGTGGACCTGACATTGCTGGCTCGTTTCAAATTGCCAATCAGTAAGCTCGTCCTCTGCAATGTCGGTATCGCTGCGCCCCGCCAAAACGGAAATAGGCAACGGCAAGCACCCGCCCGGATGGTAATGATAGGTTTCCAGCAAATTGAAGTCGGAGCGGATACTGGGCAACAAAAAATCCATCAATTCGCGATTATTTAATACTTCCAGGGGCGTGCCGTTGTAATCGCGCAACAAATCGATAAAGGCGTCATCCGAAAGATTTTTCGTTTGATCCGGGGCATGTCTGCGGGGGGCGCCGCAACCGGAAACCAAAAGATGCACAGGCAGCGTCATCTTTCGTACCTGGAGGTATCTTGCCAGTTCAAACGCGATGATGCCGCCAAGGCTGTGCCCAAAAAAAGCAAAGGGCACGTTACTTCTCCCTGCTATCACAGGAAGTAATTCCTCGACAATCTGCGCAATGGATGTCGACAAATCTTCATGCATGCGTACGCCACGCCCAGGAAGTTGGATGGCACACACCTCAATTGATGAATCCAGTTCATCTTGCCAAGGAAGATAGCTAATGGCATTACCACCCGCATAACAGAAACAAAACAAACGAAACCGGGGTTGTATTTTACTCTGGCCGACAATCCATGGCGTAACAGACATTTTCACCCAACACTCTCCAAGTCTAATTATTCAATACGCTGAATTCTCAACATACATTGCAAAATTCAGCGTTACCGGCATTCTTTCCCTCGTCTAGCACTGGGAAACCAATCACCATTTTTCTTTCGAAAATTTCCTGGCAATCGAGCTGCATGAGATCATCAGCAAGGTAGAGAAAACCAAGATGCAGCGCGATAGAATTGGCATGTCCATCCGGCTCGCGTCTCGGACAAATTCTCTGGTAACGGGTTCGTTCCATGCACCCAGCCGCCTTAACGGCGTTCTGAAACATTGTGCAAGGGTCACCCCAAACTGGGTATCCGCAGGATCGACCCCATGCCACCAGAAAGGAGGAATGTAAATGGCATCGCCGGCGTCCAATACCGCTTCGTACTTGGTCAGTACCTTGTCACGGGGAAAAAAACTATCCCGGCATGCCATGTGATGCAAATTTGTCTTGATGGGCACTGAGAAATCCTGCCAGTTTTCATCATCGAGTCGGAATAGCGAAAACCGCTTACTACCAAGCAGCTGCGTCGTCACCGTCTCATCGATGGGATGATAATGCCATTCCGTGGAAGCATTTTTATAAACGAATAATCGCTTCCCGGGATATCCCCTGGGCCTGCGTATATATTTTTCCCCCATAAAAGGAAAGCCCCCCAGATCCTGCGCCCACTTTTCAGGTACGGAGATCGGAGCCAAAGAAAAGGTCTTTCCCTCATCGGCGCGGCGAATTTCTTCAATACATGCATGCAATTTACGTGTGCTAAGTCCATTTCGCAGCAAAGGTTCGCTGGGCATGGGATTGAAATTAAGCGACATCCGTACATTTTCATCTGCACATAGACCTTCAAGATAGCCGGGCATTTTCCATTGTGCGATAGCTGGCCATGTTGCAGCCGCATTTTTTATTACCACTGGAATATGTTTGCAAACATATTCGTTCCAAAAAACATCTTCAGTCAGGGATCCCGCATCCACCACCGTCAATGCCTGCACGCTACCAGGTACCAGTCCTATCACCTTCACCACGTCTGCATTCATATTTTCACATACGGTCAAGTTTAAAATCGCATCGCCGTCCACCCTCGCTATGCCGCGGAGACAAGATAATTCACCCGGACGAAAATAACCCGGGTGGCAATTCAAAATTCCATGCTTTGCAACTGATCTTGCGGTATCGCCAGCATATCCTCAGCCAGTTTCTTCCTGCCCAACAAGAAATCAATAATGTAACCAATAGAAGATATATTTGAATTTTCAAATATTTCCTTGACGCCAATCTTAACACCGAAGTTTGTCTCGATTGCAGAACTTAGTTTCATCACCGATAGCGAATCGCCTCCTAGGCTGAAAAAGCTGCTATCCCGCCCTATCTCATCCGTATTCATCGACAATAGTTGCGACCAGATGGCAGCCAGTTCTTTCTCGCTATCTGTTTTTGGCGCGATATAATCTTCCTGCATGGTCGTGCTATCGGGCAGCGGCAATGCGCGTTTGTCCAGCTTCCCGTTCGGCGTCAAAGGCAGCGTCGCCAATAATAAATACCGGTTAGGTATCATGTAGTCTGGCAACAATGTTTGTAAATATGAGCGGAATAAGTTATCAAAGTCGATTCCTTCATGCCCGACATCCTGTACGTACTCCGCTCTTGCCACAAAATAAGCCACAAGATGCCTTTCCCCGGAACTATCCGGCTGCGCCATGACCGCCACTGCCTTAATCAGGGGGTGTCTAGCCAGGTGACTCTCTATTTCGCCTAATTCGATCCTGAAGCCACGAATCTTCACTTGATCGTCGATACGTCCAAGATACTCAAGGCCACCATCTGGCAGATACCGCACCAAATCACCCGTCTTGTACAGGCGCTGGCGGACGACTACGCCATCAGGCAAGGGCAGATTTGCATGGACAAACCGTTCCGCCGTCAGGTCAGGGCGGTGCAGATAGCCACGGGCCAGGCCTTGGCCGCCGATATACAGCTCTCCCGGCACGCCCCGGGGCGCCGGTTTTAGGCAGGCATCCAGTACATAGGCGTCGGTGTTGGCGATAGGACGGCCGATGGAAGGCTTGCCCTCCCCCTTGCCCAGCCGGCGGAGGGTAGACCATACCGTGGTTTCGGTCGGCCCATACATATTCCACACCTCTGAAGTTCGATCCAGCAGTTCTTCCGCCAGTTTCTCCGCCAATGCTTCGCCACCGCAAAGCACCTTGAGGTCGCGCTCCATAAGCGGCCAAGGGCGGCCAAGCAATGCCCGCCAGGCAGCAGGTGTTGCCTGCATAAATGTCACCTTTTCCTTGACGATGAGGTCCAGCAACAAAGCGGTGTCCTGAACCACCTCGCGATGAGGTAAAACAAGACGCGCGCCGACACTTAAAGGCAGGAAAATTTCTAATCCAGCAATATCAAAGGAAATGGATGTCACGCTCAGCAGAACGTCATCCCCCTCAATGCCAGGCTGGTCCTGCATCGCGAGGATAAAATTCCGGAACGCGGCATGAGACACTTCCACCCCCTTGGGCGTGCCTGTCGAGCCAGATGTGTACAGTACATAAGCCAGATGTGCCAGCGAATGACTTACATGGCGCAGCGGGTTGCTGTCTGAATATAGCGATAGTGAAGCAATAAACTGATCGCCATTTGCACTGAGAATCTGTAGCCTGGGCTTATCCTTTGCCATGATCGTGACTTGTGGCAACAGTGAGTCTTGCGTCAGCAACAGTCTCATCTGGCTGTGTCCGATCATGTATTCCAATCTAACGGCAGGAAAACCGGGGTCCAGAGGAACATACGCGCCGCCCGCCTTGAGGATGGCCAGCAAGGACACGATCATGTCCACGCCGCGCTCCAGACATACGCCCACGAGCGTGTCCGGTCCGACACCTTTTGCTATCAGGTATTTGGCAAGGAGGTTGGCACGGGTATTCAACTGAGCATAGCTCAGCCTTTCATCGGCATGTACGAGAGCAATGCGGTGCGGCGTCAGCAAGACTTGCGCCTCGAACAAGCCATGCACATCCGGTTGGCCTGTGCGATCAAGCAGCACTCCTCGCGATGCATCAAGCGTGCTTTCCTGTTCCGCAGCCGGCACCACGGAGATCCCCGCCAATGCTTGATCAAGGCTATTTTGCAAGGCCCCAACAATTTCTCTGAGCGCTTGCTCCACATATGCCAGCACGGCGCCGGCATCGACACTGTGGTCGACCTGTATCTCGAGCACAAAACGCTGAAGTTGATCGCTCACGGATAGGCTGAGCGGATAGTTGCTGCGCTCCTGCCCCCCGACGATCTCGATTGCATGGTCTCCACGAACATCAACGGGCGGCTGGACGTCAACACTCTCCGAACCAATCGCTTGCCGATAATTAATAATGGCACTGAACAACGGCGCACCACCAGGCAAGGCCGTGCAGCGCTGCGCCAAGGTGAGCGAGGCCTGCTCATATGGCAACAGAGATTTCAAGGCGGCATCTGTCTGCGCCACCAACTGCGCAGTACTCATTCCTTCCAGCTGCAATCTGACGGGCAAGGTATTGATAAACATACCTAGCATATTCTGTGCACCGCGCGTACCCTGCAAGCGCCCGGAAAGTACCGTCCCAAATACAATGTCGGTTCTGCCGCTACACGCGCCAAGCACCAATGCCCAGGCCGCATGGAACAAGGCTGCCGCACTGACATGCCGCTGTCTGGCCACAGAACGGATTTGCCCGGTAAATATCTCGTCAAGTGACGTCTTCCGTTCAACGATACTTGAACCGTCGCCATGCACGCCGGACAGGCCGAAAGGAGAAGTAATCTCGTCAACATCGCCAAGCGTCTTGCTGAAGAACGATGCGGCGTCGTTATATTGTGCCTGATGCAAGGCGTGAGCGACAAATTCGCGATAAGGGACGGGCTCGATCAAATGCCCGACCTGCCCTCCCATCAATGCCTCCACCTCGGAGAACAGCATTTTCAGGGAAGTGAAATCATCGATCAAATGATGGATCTGGCACAGCGCATATTGCCTTTCCGACTGTGTATCCTGCGCCACGCTCACGTGCAGGAGCGGCGCCTGGGCCAGATCCATCGACTGCGGATGCGCCAGGTAGGCACCGAGCTGGGTTTCGATATCCCCCCCGGGCGCCAGCACTAAAGGCTTGACTTGTAAACAGGCCTGGCGATACACCACCTGCACCGGCACCGAAACCTGCTGCGCCATCACCGCCGTACGCAGCACATCGTGACGGTCGACCACTGCCTGCAAGGCGGCCAGGAAAACATCCAGGCGCTGCGCATCCGCCACCTTCAGCAGCATCGAAACGATATACGGGTCGTTTTTCTGCGCCATCAGGTGATGGAACAAGATACCTTCCTGCAACGGCGCCAGCGGATAGATGTCCTGGAT
>NZ_JBWKUP010000038.1:0-10496 GCF_059420905.1 Janthinobacterium sp. GW821-FHT03C08
GGACCGTGAAACAACTTTGCGCCGATGATAGTGCTGCAACCAGTGTGAAAGTAGGTTATCGTCAGGCTTGTTATTCGAAAAAACCCCCATCGGTGATCCGGTGGGGGTTTTTTTACGTCCATTGATCTGATGCATGGCATCGATCGCGTGCCGCCTTGAAAGGGATGTCTTGTCTGCTTTGCATACGCTGGAACAACTCCGCGCGGGACAATTGGCCGGCGTGCGCCGTCTGAAGCTGTCCTGCTGCCTGACCGACTTCCCCAGCGAGATCTTCGACCTGGCCGACAGCCTGGAAATTCTCGACCTGTCCGGCAACGCCCTGTCATCGCTGCCAGATGACTTGCCGCGCCTGCGCAAGCTGCGCATCATCTTTTGCTCGGATAATCTGTTTACCAGTTTGCCAGCCGTGCTCGGTTCCTGCCCTGCGCTGGAAATGATCGGTTTCAAGGCCAACCAGATACGCCAGGTGCCGGCCGCCGCCTTGCCACCCGGCCTGCGCTGGCTGACCCTCACCGACAATGCCATCGACGCCATGCCGGACGAACTGGGCAAGTGCGGACAATTGCAGAAACTCATGCTGGCGGGAAACTGCCTGAGCCACTTGCCCGCCTCGCTGGCCGATTGCCATCGCCTGGAGCTGGTGCGCATCGCAGCCAACCGCTTCACGGCGCTGCCCGCTTGCCTGCTGGCCTTGCCACGCCTGGGCTGGCTCGCGTATGCGGGCAATCCATTTACGCAAGCGCAGGAGCTGGCGGCCCTGGCCGATGCCGGCATGGCGGGCGTGGCATGGCCGCGCCTGCAGCTGGCGCAGCAGCTGGGCGAGGGGGCCTCGGGTGTCATTTACCGGGCCCGCCTCGATGGTGCTGAGGATGTCGCAGTGAAAGTATTCAAGGGGGCGATGACGAGCGACGGCTTGCCGCGCAGCGAGATGGCCGCCTGTGTCGGCGCCGGCGCGCACGCCAGCCTGATTCCCATCGAGGGAACGCTGGAGGCCCATCCGCAAGGGGCGCCGGGGCTCGTCATGCCGCTCATCGACCCTGCCTTCCGCAACCTGGCAGGACCACCGAGTCTGGTATCGTGCACGCGCGACGTGTATGTCGATGGCGCGCGCTTTGACGTAGCGCAAGTACTGGCCATCGCCCATGGCATCGCTTCGGCCGTGCGCCAGCTGCATGCGCGCGGCATCGCGCATGGCGACCTGTACGCGCACAATATCCTGCATGCGGACAGCGGTGCCTGCCTGCTCGGTGATTTTGGCGCGGCGTCCCTGTTCGAGCCCGGCTCGCCGCAAGCGGACGCTCTCCAGGGGATCGAGGCGCGCGCCTTTGGCGTGCTGCTGGGAGAGTTAATCGCCCATGCGGATGCCCCCTTGTCCGAACTGCAAGCCCTGAGGGATGCCTGTCTGCTGGAAGAAATATCGCGGCGGCCCAATTTCGACGTTATTGAACGGGCATTACGAGATATGCTCCCCGCATAAAAAAATGGCGCAGCCTGTGCAGGCTGCGCCATTTTTATTTCAGGCTGACAAGATTCAGCCCGCTACCGGCTCTTCTTTTTCCGGCAGGGCGATCTGGTTGTCGACGCTGAACTGGTAGTCCTTGAAGACGTGTTCGGCCGTCAGGATCTGGTATTCGCCATTGTCCAGCTTGTGCGTCGTGTCCTTCAGGCGATACGTGTAGTGGCCGCAGGTCCAGCAGTTGAAGTTGCGCATGTGCGTGCACAGGCAAGTCTTGTCCATCACGACGACGGTCTTTTGCTCGGGATGGGCCGCCACTTCGCGGTTGTACGAGTTGATGTAGGCACAGTTGCCCGTCGCATCAAGCAGGTAGCCGTACGATTCGCAGCCTGGGCGGATGCCGGCGCCGATGGCGGGCGTGTTCTTCAGCATGCGCATCGGGTAGCCCGTCGGCGAGACGCCGTTGACGATGATGTCTTCTTCCGAGGCCTTGTAGTATTCCTGCTTGACCTTGTTGGGCAAGCCGCATTCCTTGGTGACGGTAAAGCGCGTCGCCACCTGTACGCCGGCCGCGCCCGCTTCGAGGAAGGAGACGGCATCGCTGCCCGTGAAGATGCCGCCGGCCGCGATCAGCGGGATGTCCAGCTGTTCCGCCTTCAGGTAGGCCAGCAGTTCCGCCGTGATCGTGTGCAGGTCGTAATTGGCCCAGTCCATGCCGAAACCCAGGTGGCCGCCGGCCAGTGGTCCCTCGACGATGATGAAGTCAGGCAAACGGTCCAGCTTGGCGTTCTTGCGCAGGAAGATTTGCAGGGCGCGCACGGACGAGACGATGATGCCCAGCTTGGCGTCGCGGAAACGTGGATGGTCAGCCATCAGGGCAAACGAGCCGAAGTGCAGGCCGGCCGACAGGGTGATGCCGTCGATGCCCGCGTCCAGCGCTGCATTCAGGCGCACGCGCAAGGTTTCGCGGGGGCCGTTCATGGTCAGCTTTTCCATGCAATTGACGAAGATCAAGCCATCGCCTTTTTTCGCTTCCATGGTGCGGCCGATATGCAGACGTTGCGCTTCTGCCAGGCGGCCCAGGTCGAACTGCACCACGGCCTTGTCGCTGTTATTGATGTTGAACTTGTACAGTTTTGTCTTGTCTTTGACGAAGGTGGTGTCGAAACGGCGATCCGACACGTCTTCCACCATGGCATCGGAGATATGGCCGATACCGTTCAGCCGGGCCGCTTCCAGGGCCAGCTCCGACGTGGAAATATCCACACCCATTCCGCCTATCATGATGGGCACATATTCTTTTTTGCCAAATCGCAGGCGGAAATCATCAACACGTTTCATTGCTATCCTTAGACTACCGTGGTTATCACTGAGCCAGATGTACGGTCAAGCCCGCTGCCGGTTGGGCGCGCGGGCGCATGTAGCTGTGCGCAGCTTCAATTCTACCCCAAGCGGGCAGGCGCTCCGAGGCAGCTTGCCGCCATGCCGGGGCAGGCGCGGGCCGGAGCGCGCTTCATCGGGCATTTAGGCGAAATTAATCGCGGAAATTGTTAAATTCCAGCGGCATGTCGGGCACGTCCTTGCGCAGCATGGCCATGGCCGCCTGCAGGTCGTCGCGCTTGGCGCCCGTGACGCGCACGGCTTCGCCTTGGATGCTCGCTTGCACTTTCATCTTGCTGTCCTTGATGACGCGCACGATTTTCTTCGCATCATCCGATTCGATGCCATTCTTGATCTTGATGATCTGCTTGACCTTGTCGCCGCCGATCTTCTTGATGTCGCCTTCGTCGAGGAAGCGCACATCGACCTTGCGTTTGGTCAATTTGTTGGTCAGCACGTCGCGCACCTGGCTGAGCTGGAATTCCGAATCCGCGAACGCGGTCAATTCGTTTTCCTTGTGTTCGACGCGGGCGTCGCTGCCCTTGAAGTCGAAGCGGGTCGTGATTTCCTTGTTGGATTGCTCGACTGCATTCTTGACTTCGATCATATCGGCTTCGGAGACTACATCAAATGACGGCATGGTCTGTTCCTTTTCTTGTTAAAGCGAGCGCACGCTCGGCGCGCTGGGCCTTGGCGGCTGATTCCGCGCCATGGGACGGCCCTGTTAAAGATGCGACATTTTAACGGACAACGGGCAAGTCGCCCTTGTCCTGAGGTGGTTTTTTGTCGCTTTCGCTCTATAATCGAGCAAAATTTCCCTATCCCATGTCTGCAGAGCTCACCATCGAACACAATTACTCCCTTCAGCGCCTGAATACCTTCGGCATCGCGGCCCATGCGGCCGCCTACGTACGCATCACTTCCCAGGCCGAATTGCAGGCGGCGCTGCAGGATCCCGCCTTGTCCGGCATGCCGCGCCTGATCCTGGGCGGCGGCAGCAACATCGTGCTCACCGGCGACTTTCCCGGCGCCGTGCTGCACATGGCCACGCGCGGCATGCGCCTGGCGCAGGCCGCTCTCGATACGGTGCTTGTCACGGCGGCGGCCGGCGAAAACTGGCACGACTTCGTGCAGTGGACCCTGGCGCAAGGCGTGGGCGGGCTGGAAAACCTGTCGCTGATTCCCGGCACGGTGGGCGCGGCGCCTATCCAGAATATTGGCGCGTATGGCGTTGAAATCAAGGATTATCTGCATAGCGTGAGCGTCATGCACAGCGCCAGCGGCATCGTCTTCGACATGGACCGCGAGGCTTGCCGCTTCGCCTACCGCGACAGCATCTTCAAGCAGGAAGAAGGGCGCGAGCTGATCGTGCTGGAAGTGACGTTCGCCCTGCCTGCCCAGTGGCAGCCGAACTTGCGCTACGCAGAACTGGCGCAGGCCATCGCCGAGCGCAATCTTGCCGAACCGACAGCACAACAGGTGGCGGAAACCGTGATGGCCATCCGCCGGCGCAAGTTGCCCGATCCGGCCGTGATCGGCAATGCGGGCAGTTTCTTCAAGAATCCCGTCGTCTCAAAAGAACAGTGTGCGGCCCTGCTGGAACGTTTTCCTGCGCTCGTGCACCATGCGCAGCCCGATGGCACGGAAAAGCTGGCGGCTGGCTGGCTGATCGATCAGTGTGGCTGGAAGGGGAAAAACCTGGGGCCCGCGGGAGTGTATCCCAGGCAGGCGCTGGTTCTGGTGAATAATGGCGGCGCTCGTGGCGCGGACATTACCCGGCTGGCGGCAGCGATACAGGATGATGTAGAGGCGAAATATGGCGTGCGCCTGTCGCCCGAGCCTGTGTTTGTTTAATTAGCCAAAATGGCAGACGTAATCGAGCGTTTCCACCGTTTCGATATCAAAATAGCTATTGCCCGGGATGCTGAATTCCTGGCCCGCGCCATAGCTGTTCCACTCGGTCGCGTCGGCCAGGCGTACCTTGCACAGGCCGCCGACGATTTCCATCGTTTCCGGCGCGCCCGTGTTGAAGCGCAGCGATGACGGGAAAATCACGCCCACGCTTTTCTGCGTGCCGTCGGCCAGGATGACGTTGTGCGAGATGCACTTGCCATCGAAGTAGATATTCGATTTCTTGACGACGCTGACATTGTCCAGTTGTGTGCTCATGCTTCACTTTCCTTGCTGTTAAAAATCAGTCGCGGACGTCATCGGCGCTCAGCACGCTGTTGCGTCCGCCGCGCTTGGCCGCATACAGGGCCTGGTCGGCGCGGTTGATCAGTTGCTCGACCGTCGAGTCAGGCGAGGGCACGACGGTGGCCACGCCGATCGAGATGGTGACGATGCCGGTGCCTGCCGCCGGGTTTTCGATCTGCAAGCCTTCCAGGTGGCGCCGGCACGCTTCGGCGATCAGCAGTGCCCCGGCCGCTTCCGTTTCCGGCAGGATCAGGGCGAATTCCTCGCCGCCGTAGCGGGCCGCCAGGTCGGCCGGGCGCTTCAGGTGTTCCGTCAGCACGGCGGCGACCTTTTTCAGGCACAGGTCGCCTGGCAGGTGGCCGAAGTGGTCGTTATAGCTCTTGAAATGGTCGATGTCGCAGAAAAGCAGGCTGAGCGGTGCTTTGTCGCGCTGGCCACGCTGCCACTCGAATTGCAGGGTTTCATCGAAGCGGCGGCGGTTGGCGATGCCCGTCAAGCCGTCGAGGGCGGCCAGTTTCTGTAATTCAATATTCGCATCGGCCAGGTTCTTCTGACTTTCGCGCAGGAAACGGAATGCCTGGTCGCGCTGCAGACGGCTGATATGGGCGTTCGAGTGATAGCGTATGCGCGCCAGCAATTCCAGGCGGTCCGGCAGCTTCACCACGTAATCATTGGCGCCGACGGCAAAGCTGTGGGCCTTCAGTTTCGGGTCATCCTTGGCCGACAGCACGATGACGGGCACGTGCGCCAGCGCCTCGTGTTCGCGGTACAGCTTGATCAAGGCGAAGCCGTCGATGCCTGGCAACACCAGGTCCTGCAGGATGACGGTGGGCTGCAGGCGCAGCGCCGTGTCCAGCGCCTGGCTGGCGTCGGTCACGTAATGGAATTCGATATCCTGCTGGTCGCTCAGCATGCGCCGGATTGCCTCGGCAATGATCAACTGGTCGTCCACCAGCAGCACACTGACCTTGAATTCGGTCAGCGCGGGCTCGTGCTGGATGAAACTGGAGGAAAATTCTGGCATTGCATTCTTTTCAGATGTTGGGGGAGGGTTCCCACCCATTGTTGAGTTTGACGCCCAGGCGGCTGCGCAGGCTGGCACCGATCTTATCCAGGGGTAATATTTGCTGTGCTGCATCGAGTTCGGCCGCTGCGCGCGGCATGCCGTACACGGCACTGCTGGCCTGGTCTTGTGCGATCGTCGTCTTGCCGGCGCGGCGCATGGCCAGCAAGCCATCGCCGCCGTCGCGGCCCATGCCGGTGAGCAATACGCCGATGGCGTCGCCGCGCCAGTGCTGCGCCACGCAGTTGAAGAAGACATCGACGGATGGACGATACACATAATCGCGCGGTGCTGCATCGTAACCCAAACGATAATTTTGATCTAGCAGCAGGTGATCGTTGGTCTTGGCCACCAGCACCGTGCCGGCCACCAGTTCGTCGCCGTCGGCGATCACGCGCACGGGCATGCTGAGCTGGTCATCCAGCCATTTGGCGAAATGCGAGGCAAAGGTTTCATCGATGTGCTGCACCACGACGATGGCGCAGCCGGGCGGCGCGCTCCAGCCGGACAGCACCTTGGCCACGGCCGACGGACCGCCTGTCGAGGCGCCGATGGCCACCAGCGACGTCACCTGGCCGTCGCCGCGTTCCGTGCCATTGCCGTTGGCCTGGCGCGGCGGCGGCGTCTCCGCACTATGGCGTATCAGCTTGCCGATCGTCTTGATCTTGGCCAATAGTTCGCTGTCGCCACCCACTTGCCCCTGCAGCACGGGCGTGGCCGTGACGTCGAGCGCGCCGGCGCCCAGCGCGCGGAAAACCTGGTTGACATTGTCCTGCGGGCGTCCCGTGACGACCAGGATGGCGCACGGGCTTTGTTCCATGATCAGGCGCGTCGCCTCGACGCCATCCATCTCCGGCATGTTCAGGTCCATCAGGATCAGGTCCGGGCGGCTGTCCAGGCACATGCGCACTGCTTCGAGTCCCGTGCGGGCGATCCACAGCACCTGGTGTTCCTGCGTGCTGGCCACCACCCGGCGCAAGGCCTCGGCGGCCATCGCGACATCATTAACAATGGCAATTTTCATGAAGTACAGCTCATAAGCGCGCATCTCCTATCAGGTCGGCCACCGCGTCGAGCAGGGTCTCGTCGTGGAAGCTGCCCTTGGTCAGATAATAATCGGCGCCGGCGGACAGGCCGCGCGCGCGGTCCTCCGGCCTGTCCTTGTATGAAACGATCATCACCGGCAGCTTGTGCAGGTGCAGGTCCTTCTTAATCAGCGAGACGAGTTCGATGCCATCCATGCGCGGCATGTCCACGTCCGTGATCACCAGGTCGTATTCGCCGCTGCGCACCACGTTCCAGCCGTCGATACCGTCGATGGCCACGTCGACGTCGAAACCGCGCGCCAGCAGCAGCTTGCGCTCCATCTCGCGCACCGTCAGCGAGTCGTCGACCACCAGGATGCGCTTGGCGCGGCGCTGCTGCGCCTGGCCCGTTTGCGCCAGCTGGTGCAGGCCGCCTTCGTGCAGCAGCTTGTCGATCGACAGCAGCAGGTCGGGCACGTCGAGGATCAGCACCGGCTCACCATCGTCGAGCAGCGCGGCGGCGGAAATGTCGCGCATCTTGCCGAAGATCGGGTCGATCGCCTGCACGGCCAGGCTTTGCTCACCGCGGATGGCGTCCACCACCAGCGCGTAGCTTTGCTTGCCGCGCCCGATGACCACCACCGGCAAGTCGTCGGCGCCGCTGGCGCTTTCGCCCAGCTCGAGCACCTGCGCCGCCGACACCAGGCCCAGGTGCTCGCCCTTGAGTTCGAAGAACTGCTTGTTTTCCAGCGTGTGGATGGCCGCTTGCGGCACGCGCACCACGCTTTCCACCTTGACGATGGGGATGGCGTAGGCTTCGCCCTGGATGTCGATCACCAGGGCGCGCACGATCGATTGCGTCAGCGGCAGGGTGATGAGGGCGCGGAAACCGCGTCCCGGCTCCGACTCCAGGCGCACGGTGCCGTTTTGCTGGCGTATCGTCTCGTGCACGATGTCGAGGCCCACGCCGCGGCCCGACAGCTGGTTGGCCGTGGCTTTCAGGCTGAAGGCGGGCAGGAACAAAAATTCCAGCAGCTCGCCCGGCGACAGCGCGGCGGCCATAGCGGGGCTGGCCATCTTGCGCTCGATGACGGACTGGCGGATCTTTTCCAGGTCGACGCCGCGCCCGTCGTCGCTGATCTCGATGCTCAGCATGCCGGCGCGGTGGCGCGCTTCCATGCGGATGGTGCCCAGCGCTTCCTTGCCCGCGTCGATGCGCTCGTACGGGCCTTCCATGCCGTGGTCGATGGCATTCCTGAGCATGTGGTTCAGCGGGCTTTCGATCTTCGCCAGGATGTCGCGGTCGACCAGGGTGTCTTCGCCTTCGATCTCCAGCTGCACTTCCTTGCCCAGGCTACGCGCCAGGTCGCGCACCATGCGGGGAAACGCGTGGATGCCGTCGCGGAAAGGGCGCATGCGCAGGGCCAGCACTTCGTCGACCATGCCTTGCGAGACGGCCAGCAGGCGCCGTTCATAGGTTTCGATTTCGGCGATGTGCTCGAGCATGAACTGCTTCAGGGGCTGCGTCTTTTGCAGCGCCAGCAGGGATTTTTCCATCAGGCCCGCGTCGCCGGAGCGGGAAATGGCGACGTGCAGGTGTTCGATGGCGGAAAACAGGCTGCTCTGGTTGCGCTTGAAGCGCTGCAGGGCGCCGATGAAGGGATGCATCTGGTGCGCATTGATGCGCGATTCGCTGGCCAGCGACAGCAGCTTGTCGAAATTTTGCGCCGGCGCCTTGACCGGTGCCGCACCCGTACGGGGCGCAGGCGTGGCCGCCGACTCAGGCTCCTCGCCGGCCAGGCCGCCGGCCACGGGGGCTTGCAGCTCGGCGATGTCCGCCGGCACGGGCGGCGCTGGAGCAGCGGCGGGCGGCAGCGGCGGCGGGGACGCCGGCAGGGCGGGCAGTTCCGGCAGCTCGGCGATGCCGGCGATGGCGTTCAGGGTCTGGTCGATCTGCGCTGCGTTGGCGGCCAGCCACGCCTCGGCGCCCGCGTCGTCCAGGCGCGACAGCTGCACGATCAGGTCCACGCCCGACAGCAGCACGTCGACCCGTTCCGGCGTGAGCTTCAGGCGGCCATGCTGGGCGGCAACAAAACTGTCTTCCATGCCGTGCGCCAGCTGCACCACCACCTGCAGGCCGACGATGGCGGCAGCGCCCTTGATCGAGTGCGCCGCGCGCATCATCGATTCGACGGCGGCCGCGTCGCCCGCATGGCGCTCCATGGCCAGCAAGCCGTCGGTGAGAATCTGGGTCTGGCTGTCCGCCTCCATGCGGAACAGGTCCAGCATGGAAAAGGCACTCAGGTCGCCGTGCTGGTCCTGGCTCATCGTAGTAGTCTCGCAAGTTGAAAGCCGATCAGCGCCGTGTCCAGGCAGCCGATGCGCATCTCGCCTTCGGTGATGACGCCGGACAGAAAGCGCGACAGGCCCTTGTTGATGGTGGCGGCCGGCGCCTGCACGGCGCCCGAGGCATAGCGCACGATGCCGTGCAGGTCCGCCACGGGCAGGGCATAGGCCTGGTCTTCCCAGCGCATCAGCAGCAGGCGCGCAAAGGTGTGGCGGCCTTTCGCCACCGGCGCGCCCTGTTCGTCGATGCCCAGCAGGTGTGCCAGCGACATGCACGGATACAGCTTGCCGCCGATATTGACGATGCCGGCCAGGCCGCGCCCGCTGCGGTGGGGCAGCGCGTGCGGCTGCGCTTGCGGCGCCACCGAGTCGAACACGCGCGTGGGCAGCGCCAGCCATTCGCGGCCGATGCGGAACACCAGCGCGGAGCTGTCGCGCACTTCGCCGCCCGCGTCGAGCTGGCGGAAGTGGCTGGCCCATTCCTGCTGGTAGTGTTCGTCCACGGGGCGCTGCAGGTTGCGCTGGGCCGCGTCGGCGTACACCTCGCAGTTGCGGCAATGGACGTTGGCCGGTAGCCTGGGGCAGCTCTGGTCGCCGACCACGCCGATGTGGTTCCAGCAGTCCTCGATGCCGTCCAGGGTCCCGCTCTCGATGATGGTGCTCATGCGTGCCCCTTAGTTGGACGCCTGGCGGCGCTGGTAGATGCGCGCCGCGCGCGCCTTCAGAGTGGCGGCAGCCGTATGGTTGCCATTGCGTTCGGCCAGCAGGGCCAGGTGGCACAGCGCCTCGTAGTGGTCGGGCTGCAGGTAGATGCAGCGGCGCCAGTAGTCGTCCGCCAGGTCCATCTTGCCGGCCAGTTCGTTGATCATGCCCAGCATGAAGTACGCTTCCGCCGCCTCCGGCGCGCGGGCCAGGTGGGCGTGGCATTTTTCGCCCGCCTCGCGCAGCTGGCCGCGGTCGGCCAGCCGGCGCGCCTCGGCCAGCAGGTCCGGCGCGGCGGCCGGCGCCGGGGCGGCCACGGCCACTGGGC
>NZ_JBWKUP010000039.1:0-8334 GCF_059420905.1 Janthinobacterium sp. GW821-FHT03C08
CGCCAATCCGAAGATCGGCGCTGCACTGCATCAAATGTCCACACTTATCGACTGTTAATTGTTAAAGAACGGTATTCAGTACTGCTTATTTGCAATTTTCGCGCTATCGACAAAGCGTTGTGTTTGTCAGCTGCGAAGAAGAAAGAGTATGAGGCATTTCGCTACATCCGTCAACATCTTCTTTTCTGCTACATCGCCGTTTCCGGTGATCCTCAAGTGCCGCATTTGACTGCGTCTCATTGGGGAGGCGAACTATAGCAAAACCGCCCATGGGCCGCAAGCCTTATTTCAGCAATGTAGCGATTGCCGTGCCCACATCGGTGGTACTGGCGCGGCCGCCCATGTCCGGCGTACGCGGGCCGTGCTTCAGCACCTGCTCGATGGCGCGCACAATCGCATCATGCGCGGCCCGGTGATTGGCGTCGCCATTGCCGAGAAAGTCCAGCATCATGGCCCCCGACCAGATCATGCCGACGGGGTTAGCGATATTCTGTCCATAGATATCGGGCGCGGAACCGTGCACCGGCTCGAAGACGGAGGGGAAGGTCCGCTCCGGGTTGATATTGGCCGACGGCGCGATGGCGATCGTGCCCGTGCAGGCGGGACCCAGGTCGGACAGGATATCGCCAAACAGGTTCGAGGCCACCACCACGTCGAAACGCTCCGGACTCAGCACGAAGCGGGCCGCCAGGATGTCGATATGGTATTTGTCCCAGCGCACATCGGGGAAGGCAGGTCCCATCGCTTCCACCCGCTCATCCCAATATGGCATGCTGATCGCAATGCCGTTCGACTTGGTGGCCGAAGTCAGGTGTTTCTTGGGGCGGCTTTGCGCCAGCTCAAACGCATACTTCAAAATACGGTCGACGCCCTTGCGCGTAAAGACGGATTCCTGCAGCACCGTTTCACGCTCCGTGCCCTCGAACATGCGTCCGCCCACGGAGGAATATTCTCCCTCCGTATTTTCACGCACCACGTAGAAGTCGATATCCCCCGGTTGTTTGTGCGCCAGCGGGCACGGCACGCCAGGCATCAGGCGCACGGGCCGCAAATTGACGTATTCGTCGAACTCTCGCCGGAATTTCAACAGCGAGCCCCACAGCGAGATATGGTCGGGCACCTTGTCAGGCCAGCCCACGGCACCAAAATAGATGGCATCGAAATCCTTGAGCTGCGCAAACCAGTCCGACGGCATCATTTGCCCGTGTTCCAGGTAATAGTCGCAATTGGCCCAGGCCATCGTCGTGAACTGCAGGTCGATATTGAAACGGCGCGCGGCGGCTTCGACGACACGCAAGCCCTCCGGCATGACTTCATTGCCTATGCCGTCGCCGGCGATGACTGCGATTCTGTGTGGGGGCATCACGTTCTCCTGTTGATAGATGGATGCATTAATCATACTGGCGTCACATCAGAATACAATCGGGGTATTCATAACCCGAGTATCCACATTTCGTGGCCAATCGATGAAAAATACGCCACTGCTGGAAGATTTACGCCTGTTTTGCCTGGTAGCCCAGAAAACCAGCTTTGCCGCCACGGCGCTGGAACTGGGCATTTCCAAGGCCGTCGTCAGCAAGCGCATCGGCATGCTGGAAGCAGCCATGCAGGCGCGCTTGCTGCACCGGACCACGCGCCGGGTCAGCGTGACCGATCACGGCGAGATCGTGCGGCAATGGGCGCTGCGTATCTTGGAAGATGTCGAGCAGATGGGCGAAGCGGTGGCGCAATCAAAATTGCAGCCGCAGGGCGTGTTGCGCATCTGCTCCAGTTCCGGCTTCGGCCGCAACCGGCTCGGCCCTGCCCTGTCCCAACTGGCACGGCAACATCCTGAACTGCAAATACAGCTGGAACTGATCGACCGCCCTGTCGACCTGCTGGGCGAAGGTTTCGACCTCGACATCCGGGTCGGCGTAGTGCACGAGCCCGACCTGATCGCGCACCGTATCGCCGCCAACAGCCGCGTACTGTGCGCCGCGCCCGCCTACCTGGCCCAGCACGGCACACCAAGCACCCTGGCGCAATTACGCGACCATCACTGCATCGTCATCCGCGAACGCGACCAGGATGGACAGCGCTGGAAACTGCAGGGCCCGCAAGGGCTGGAAACCGTGAAAGTCGACGGGCCGCTGTCTGCCAACAATGGCGAGATCGTGCACCAATGGGCACTCGATGGCCACGGCATCATCTTGCGCTCCGCCTGGGACGTGGACAGCAGCCTGGCACGAGGGCATCTGGTGCGTATCTTGCCCGCCTACCAGCAGACGGCCGATGTGTGGGCGGTCACGACCTCGCGGCTGTCGAACTCGGCCAAGGTCCGCGTCTGCGTGCAGTTTCTGCAACAGTGGCTGCAGGCGCGGGATGCCTGACTCACACCTGGCGCGCCACCTCCGGATACAGGCGCGCCAAGGTATCGGACGTCATTGCCGACAGAATGGGCAGCACGCGCTCAGCTGCCAGCTCCGGCGATTTTTCGCGGCGCACGTCTTTCCATAACTCCAGCAACGCGCCATCATGGTCCGCCACCGCCCGTTCCACTTCATCCTGCCAGAAGGCAGGCGCTTCGCTTTCGACGAAATTACCGCGGCCACGGCCAAAATGCGCCACCGCCAGATAACGCAGCACGCCCGCCACCACCAGGGTGCGCAGGAAGGCGTCCGTAAATTGCATGGTGGGCTCATTGCGATCCGTGCCGGAATTAAACCCCCAGGCGGCGCCCGCGAACGTCAGCGCACCGACGACGCCGCCAAGCAAGGCGCCCGTGCCCAGGGTGAGGCCGCCGGAAATCAGGTCTGCCGACAGGCCCGTCGCCGCGCCCGAGATCATGGCGCCCAACAGACCCGCTTGTGCCTTGTCGATCGGCGCGCGCACGGCAAAATTTTCCCGCACCCGTGCATTGATCTTATGCGCATCGGTGGGGTCGAGTTTGTGCAGGATCAAGAGTTCACGCGTGGTCTCGCCGCTGCGCGTATTCAACCGCGCCACCAGATTGCCCATGGCCTTTTCCTGGCGTTGCTGCTCTTCATTCTTGCCGATGCCCACCACCTGCAATGCGGATTTCAACAAGCCCTTGGATACAGGATCGATCGCTTCGCTGTCCTGCGCGGCCACGGCCAGCTGCGTGGCCAGCAGATGCATGGCCTGCTGGAAACGCGCCGTATTCTGCGCTTGCCATGTGGCAAATAATCGCGCATAGCCGGCCTGCTGCGACTGGGGCAAGAGCTTGCCCACGGCTTCGTAAAACACACGTTCGTGCACCCAGCAGCGGGCAAACGCATCGAGAGCCAAGACGTCGCGCACGATGGGATATTGCTGCAGATGCGCGCGCCAGCGCGCCTGTTCGCCGTGTTCCTCATTGCCAGGACGTGGCGGCCCCATCTGATTAAGCAAGACCACCACGGGTTTGCCCAGCCACTCGAGGATTTTCATTTCCGCCGGCAGATAACCCGCATCCTTGGGATTTTCCGAGGAATTGACGAGGTACAGCACGACATCGGCCGCATCCTTGGCCGTGCGCAAGGCTTGCTGGCTGAGCCAGAACGGGCGGTCCCGATAGCGGTCCAGCACTTCGCGCAGGAACCAGCCGATGGGATTGCCCGACTGGCCCAGCCGCTTGAGCAGACGCACGGAATCGCCAAAGCCGGGCGTGTCCCACAATTGCAAGGTATCGCCCTGCGGCGTGGCCAGCAGGGTGTGCGATTCCGCGAATACTGTCACGTGGGCGGCATCGCGCACTTCGCCGATATCCACGCCCACCAGGGTGCGCGCCAGGGTGGTCTTGCCATTATTCGTATGCGAAATCAGCGCAAACTGAATCTGCACCGCATCGACCTGCCCCTCTTTGTTGACATTCACACTCATGCTGCTGCCGATACTTTCAGCCCGACACCGCCGTCGAGCGGGTGCAGGGCGGGATTAAGCAAATTGACCAGGGTGGCCGTCGTCTTGTGGAACTGGCAGAACTGTTGCCACAGGGCGACTCTTTCTGCCAGGCGCGCGGCATTGTCCGCTTGTTCGCCGGCATGTTCCAGGTAGCTGGACTCGTCGATCAGGACGGCGATGCCGCGCGTCGACGATTGCACCAGGTAATCGAGGAAGGCGCCGTGGTTTTCCTTTTCCGGCGTTGCCGTCAGATTGAACAGCACGGCCGTGATATTGACTTGCGGATCATTCAGGTCCGTGCCGCGCAAGACGTCCTGCGGCTCTTCGCCATACGACGTCGATGGCCGCAGCATCATGCGCCCCTGTTCGCCAAACAGCATGATGGAGAGCTGGCCCAGGCCCTTGTGGCGCGCTTCATCGACCGTAAAGCTGTACGGCAAGACGCGCAGCATGCCGCCCGTGGCCACGCCGATGCTTTCATTGAGCTTGCGGAAATACGGCTGATCCAGATCCAGCGGAAAGTGCCTGGCCAGGCGCGCGGCGCGCCAGTTGTTGGCCAGGGCCAGGACCAGACGGGGCACGACGACCAGCAGGAAGATGGTGGCCGCATACAAATGCACCCAGCGCGCGCCACCCTCGACGTTCGTCGTTTGCGGGAAACGCAGCGCTTCGATTTCCGCCAGCGAAAAGCCTTGCAGATGAAACAGGGCAATGGCTGGCGTAAACAGGGTCGAAAGCAGGCCGTGCACCTGGCTGGCACTGAGGAAGGTGCTTTCCCAGCCGGCCGCGTATTGCGACAGGAAACCGCGCGCATACAGCGAGGCGACGGCGCCGATGGCGAACATGGCGGCGCTCAGGTGGATGGTGCGGCCCAGGCGCGCAGCCGTCAGTTTCGCGCTCAGGTGCGCCCATTCGCCCATGAAGCTGAGCAAGCCCGCTGACAAGGCGTGCGGCAGCTTGCGCGGCAGGGACAGGCGCCCCACGCTCAGGTGGCGCACCAGTCCCGCTTTCGGCCAGCCGAGGGAATGCGAGGGAATGCACAGCCAGATCAGCAAGCCCAGGTACACCAGCAGATTCCAGGCGATGATCAGCAGCAAGGGGGCCGACAGCAGGTCGACGCGGTGCGGGTCCGTAATGCGGTCGAGTCCGGCTCCGAGCAACAGGGCCAGCAGGGGCAAGGTCAGCGCCAGGGTTTTCATGCCATTGCGGCGCTTCGCGAAAGCGGCGAAAGCTGGCGTGCGTTCGGTGATGCGTTTGATGATGAGTTCGGAGCGCTGCTGCAGGAAGTCGTCGCCCGTGACCTCGGCCTGCTTGCCTGAAGCTTGCCACTGGGCAAGCTCACGCGCGCTGCGGCTGGCATACATGCGGTCGTCCTCGCTGAGGACTTCTTTTTTCTGATCGGCCGTCTCGATAGCCCGGACCAATACCACTTCTCTCGCAATCTGCTCGTTCATGGTGCTCCTGTTTTTGTATGAAACGACAACTCGACAGGCAGATTGTGACGTACTTTTCCGTTTCAGGCCAACGCGTCGTCCGCCTTCAGCAGCTGGTACAGCAGATACACGAGGAAGGAGGCGATCCACGCCGACCACAAGGTATGCGTAAGGAACTGCGCCCCTTGCAGTTGTTGCAGCCAGCCCAGCCCCAGGCCGCACAGCAGCATGACGCCACCCGCCAGCACCGCCAGGCGTGGCCGGCGCGGCAGGAAAAATAGCGGCAAGGCCAGCAGCCACCAGGCATGGCTCGCCCCGGTGGCCGGCAGGCAGACCATGGCGGACGCCTGCGCCGGCACGCTTTCCAGCAGGCGCGTGTAGGATGCCAAGCCACCATAGCGCAATACCTCCGTCGGGCACGGCACGCCGCTGAACGCGGACAGCAGATAGATGCCGAGCGGCACCAGGACGGCCGACAACGCCAGCACGCGCAAGGCCGTACGGCGCGAAGCGCACCAAGGCAAGGGGCGCAGCGCATCCCAGATCGCCAGCAAGATCGCGGCGCCGGCCAGCAAGGTCATGCCGGACTGAAGACTATCCGCCAGTGCGTTGGCCGTGCCGGCAAACTGCCCCCGCGCGCCGTCATACATGCTGTCGGCGAGCGCCAGGTCGAGATTGCTGTAATTGCCAATTCCAATGATCAGGACGGCCGATAACATGAATGCACTATCGATACGTTTGGGGAGAGTAAGGAACTTCAGTTTGGCCAGCATGGATACGCACAATTACTTGATGGGATGAAAAGGACTGGCCGCATGCAAGGCAGCAGCCATGCGAGTCATCGTACAGTGTCAATATGAAGAGAACATGACGGCATCCCCCATGCACGGCGGCGTGGCAAGACAAGCGTCCGGGCAGACCATACAAGGAGGGAGGTGAAAACCACGTCAGATATGCGTTATATTTTCGTTAAATGTACGCAAATCACGTGTAACACTTACAGAAAATCAATACACAATACGCTACCGCCGCCGGGGCGGAGAGTAAATGTCAGGCTGGCGCCCAGATGCAGGCAAATGCGTTGAACCAGGCCCAGTCCCAGGCCCGTGCCGGACGAACCGCCCAGGCTGGCCGGTATGGGCTGGTGCAGCAGGCGCGCGCTCGCCGCCTCCGGCAAGCCGGGTCCCGTGTCCTCGACGATCAGGGCCCGCCCCGCCAGGCGCACGGTGACCTCGCCCTGCAAGGTGTACAGGCAGGCGTTGCGTACCAGGTTGCCGATGGCGGCGGCGAGCAGCTCGCGCGGAGCATCGAGCTGAAAGTCGTGGTCCGGCACAAAGACGAGCGTCAGCGGCTTGCCCGCCGTGTACGGCTGGTAACGCTGGCATTCCTGCCGGGCCAGTTCTGCGACAGAAAATGGCGCACATTCCAGCAACTCTGGCGCCCGCGCCAGGCGCAGCAGCACCGTCACGGAATCGCTGGCTTCGCGCGCGGCCCGCGCAATGCGTTCGGAGGCGGCCCGCACGACAGGGTCGCCGTCGCCATGCTCCATCAGGATTTCCGCCGCGCCCGTAATCACCGTCAACGGCGTGCGCAGTTCGTGGCTGACATCTCCCGTAAAAAACCGCTCCCTGTCGAGAACTTCCGCCAACTCCGCCGTACGTGCAGCAAAAGCGCGCGCCAGGATTCCCAGTTCATCGGCACTATCCTGCAGCGGCAGTGCCGGCTGGCCAGCCTTGACGGCTTGCGCCAGCGCCATGATGGGCGTGATCAGGCGGTTGGCGATGAAGGCGCCCAGCAAGGAAGCGCAAATAAGGAAACCGAGAAATGCCAAGGCAAACATGCTGTAGACCACCAGCTCGATCTTTTCATATTCCGTGGCATGGTCGATGACGACGAAGTCGCCATGCACGTCGCGGCCAGCCAGCACGTGCAGATCGACGCCGTCGACGGTTTTTTCATGCATGCCGGGTGCCAGCCCGCGCAGCGGCGGCGGGGTATCGCCGGCGTGATGAAAACTCAGGCCGGCCGGCATCTCGACGGACAGACCGGCCGCATGCCGCGGCGAGGCCCAGGCCGCCACTTCTTTGAGGCGTTCATCGACGAGGCGCACCTCGATACCTTCGACGGCGATGGCGGCGATGATGGCAAAAAAGAGACTCGCCACCACGGCAAACAGGAGATAAACGACGATGATGCGCCGCTTCAAGGAGCTAAACGGCCGCATCTTCGCTCAGCAGTTTATAGCCGATGCCGGAAATGGTGCGCAGCATGGGAAAGGCGTATGGCTTGTCGAGTACTTGTCTTAGCGCATGGATGTGCGTGCGCAAGGCATCACTGTCGGGGCGGTCGTCACCCCAGACTGCATGCTCGAGCCGGTCGCGCGGCACCAGTTTGGGCGCCTCAATCATCAGGCATTTCAGGATGGTGTAACCAGTCCTGGTCAAGGTCAGGAGCTGGCCGGCGCGCCGGACTTCAAATTTTTCTGTATCGAAACGCAATTCGCCCACAGTCAGGATGGCCGCGCCCGTATTTTGCCCGCGCGCGCGGCGCAACAAGGCTTGCAGGCGGATTTCCAGTTCCAGCAAGGAAAATGGCTTGACCAGGTAATCATCAGCACCGCTATCAAAGCCGGCAACCTTGTCTTGCAAGGTGTCACGCGCCGTCAGCATCAGCACCGGTGTACTGTTGTGCAATTCACCGCGCAGTTTCTGGCATAGTTCCAACCCGGTCAAACCAGGCAACATGACATCGAGCACGATCACATCGTATGCATGCTGGGCCAGCAAGGCCAGGCCGGCATAGCCATGCATGGCCGAATCGAGCACATGGCCCTTGGCTTCCAGGTAGGCATAGAGATTGGCGAGAATATCGGGATTGTCTTCAATGATCAGGATGCGCATACCGCCATTGTAGGGGGTATTGAACGACATCCCGTAAAACCGGCAGACGAAAAAAAACCCGCTCATTGCTGAGCGGGTTTTTCTCTTACTGCGAATAACAAGCCTGACGATAACCTACT
>NZ_JBWKUP010000040.1:0-7202 GCF_059420905.1 Janthinobacterium sp. GW821-FHT03C08
TAGCATACGAGATATTAGCTAGTCTCGTGGGCTCGGAGATGTGTATAAGAGACAGGGACGGGGCCGTCGCCGCTGCGCGGGCGGGGGGCGGTTCGCGCGCGGCCAGCGGGGGCGCGGGCGGGCCGGCCATTTCATGGACCAGCACGGCCATGACGAGCGCCGCCAGGCCGACGGCCGCGCTGTGCCGCCAGCCCGGGCGCCAGCGCCGCGCCGGCGGGGTGGCGGGCGCGGCGCCGCCATGTTCGAGCCGCGACAGGATGCGGTTGCCACCCGCCTCGGTGGCGTTCCCATCGCCCTTGCCCAGCAGGTTCGGGCCGTGCGGCGGCCGCTCTCCGGATTTCAGTAAAGACAAAATATCACCTCCGAACTGGATCGAACTTGATGTAAACCGCGCTCATGCTGGCCGCGCCCGCATACGATCTAGCAATACCGCCGGGCAATGGCAGTCCGGCTTCCGCGGATTCCTGTTACGGAGCGCCCCATGTTCGTCGCCCTGGTCCTGATGTATTTCCTGCTCGCCTGTTTCGCTTGCTGGCTGCTGTTGTTTCCCGGCGGCCGCGCCATCGTGCTGCACGCCATGGTCAACCTGGGCTGGCGCGTGCGGCGGCGCGCCCGGCACCTGAAGGGAGGCGGCGGCGCGCACTGGCAGCGCTGGCAGCGCCATACGGGTTCCGGCATGGCACGCGGCTGGCAACTGCTGTCGCAGCACCGCTGGCTGTCGCTGGCGGGCAGCGTGCTGATCATCGCGCCACCGCTGCTGGTGTGGCTGTCCAGCGACCGCATCACCCTGCGCGGCTATGCGGACCGGCAACATGCCATCAATGACCAGGTCAGCGACTTGCTCAAGGGCGAGCAACTGGTGCCGCCGCCGGCCCTGCCGCCGCTGCTGTTTTCCACGGCCGAGGTAACGCAGCTGCGCCCCCTGCTGGGCGGTGCCAGCCGCAACTGGCAATTGCTCGACCACGACTACGCGCAGCGCCTGTTGCTGGTGTTTAAGATCATGCAGGAGGTGCACGGCTATGACATGGTCTTGCTGGAAGGCTACCGCAGCCCCGCGCGCCAGAACCAGCTGGCGGCAGCCGGCCCCAGCGTGACGAATGCCCGGGCCTTTCAAAGCTATCACCAGTACGGCCTGGCCGCCGATTGCGCGTTCATGCATGAAGGAAAGCTCATCATTTCTGAGAAAAATGCCTGGGCCATGCGCGGCTACCGTCTGTATGGCGTGACAGCCGAATCGGTGGGCCTGCGCTGGGGCGGGCGCTGGACCATGATGGATTTCGGCCACACGGAATTGCCGCAGCCACGCGTCCTGGGCAAATAACAGGCGGCAGCGCCAGCCATTCTAGCGCCGTCTGCGCGGGTATTTTGCACCGGCGCAAGCATACTTGCGCAGCGTCAATGGCGCTCCCTGCGGCGTGCCGCGCTGCCGCGCAACACTTGTCATTTGTCAACAAAGTCGCGCGCCATTGCTGTCAGCATGGACTGCGTCCGCCTGGCTGTGCGGCGGCGTCTTTCCTGCCGTGCGACCTTACCCTGGGCTCATCATGCTGCGACGAATCTGGCATTTCCTGACCGACAGCCGCAATCTGACCATCCTCGGCTTCGTGGCGCTGGCCGTCTTCCTCTACCTGGGCGCCGAGGTGCTGGAAGTGGCGCTGGCGTGGGCGCTGGCCTTGCTGCTGCTGGCCTTCCTCGTCTGGCTGGGCGCGTGGCTGTGGCGCCGGCGCCGCGCGCGGCGCGATGCGCAGGCGCTGGGCCAGGCCATCCTGAACGAGGCGGAAATTGCCGCCGCGCAGGCGGCTTCGGCTGCGGGCAGCAGCCAGCAGGGCGACCTCGACGCCGTGCGCGCGGGACTGCTGGACGCCATCGAGACCATCAAGACGTCCAAGCTGGGCCTCAAGTCGGGCGCTGCCGCCTTGTATGAATTGCCGTGGTACATGATCATCGGCAATCCGGCCGCCGGCAAGAGCAGCGCCATCCTGCAGTCGGGCCTGCAGTTCCCTTTCGCCGACGGCAAGATCGTGCAAGGCGTGGGCGGCACGCGCAACTGCGACTGGTTTTTCACCACGGACGGCATCGTGCTCGACACGGCAGGGCGCTACTCCGTCGTCGACGAGCACCGCGGCGAATGGTTCGGCTTTCTCGACCTGCTGAAAAAATACCGGCGCAAGGCGCCCATCAACGGCATCCTCATCGCCGTCAGCATCGCCGAATTGAAAGGCGATCCCGACGTGGGCATGCAACTGGCGCGCAGCCTGCGCAAGCGCGTGCAGGACGTCATCGAACGCCTGGAAGTGTTCGCGCCCCTGTACATCGTGTTTACCAAGGCCGACCTCGTCGCCGGCTTCGCGGAGTTCTTCGCCGATGCGGAACGCGGCGAGCGCGAGCGCGTCTGGGGCGCCACCATGCCGTACCGGCGCAAGCTGCCCACGGCGGACCTGCTCCATTTCTTCGACCAGAGTTTCGACGAACTGCACGATGGCTTGACGGAGCTGAGCCTGGCCAACATGGCGCACCGCCAGCGCAAGACGCTGGCGCCGGGCGTCTTTACCTTCCCGCTGGAATTTGCCGCCATCAAGCCGGCCCTGCGCGCCTTCATCGCCACCCTGTTCGAGGAAAACCCGTTCCAGTTCCAGCCCGTGTTCCGCGGTTTTTACTTCACCAGCGCGCTGCAGGAGGGCGAGCCCGTCAGCACATCCTCGCAGCAGGTGGCGCGCCGCTTCGACCTGGCCTTCGCGCCCGCGCCGGCCGCAGTGCCCACGGGCGGGCGGCAGCACGGCTATTTCCTGCTGGACCTGTTCCGCAAGGTGATTTTTGCCGACAAGCACCTGGTGGCCAACTACGCCAGCCGCGCCAAGCTGCGTTTCAGGTACGCCGTCTTCTTCACGGCCACCGTGACCCTGGGCGCCTGCCTAGGCGGCTGGAGCTGGTCCTACCTGGGCAACCGGCAACTGGTGGCCAATGTCGAGGCCGATCTGAACAAGGTGGTGCGCCTGCAGGAGCAGCGCCTGGACCTGCAGTCGCGCCTGGAGGCGCTGGAAATCCTGCAGGACCGTATCGAGCAACTGGAAGCGTACCGCCAGCAGCGGCCCTGGTCCTTGCGCATGGGCCTGTACCAGGGCGAGTTGCTCGAGCGCAAGCTGCGCGAGGAATACTTTGCCGGCGCGCGCCACGTCATGCTCGAACCCGTGGCGGGCGCGCTGGAAGCCTTGCTGGCGGAGATGAACGCCAGCGCCGAGCAGCTGCAGCCGGCGGCGCGCACGCCGCAGACGCCCGTCGCGGCGCGCACCTTCCAGTACCAGGCCGCCTCGCCGACGAACGTGGAAGACGCCTACAACGCGCTGAAAACCTATCTGATGCTGGCCGACAAGACGCATGCGGAAAGCAGCCACCTGAACGACCAGATGACGCGCTTCTGGCGCGGCTGGCTGGAAGACAACCGGGGCGCCATGCCGCGCGAGCAGATGATACGCAGCGCCGAACGGCTGCTGACGTTCTACCTGGCGCAGGTGGGCGACCCGTCCTGGCCACGCATCGAACAGAAGCTGGCGCTGGTCGACCAGGCGCGCGAACACCTGCGCCGCGTGGTGCGCGGCATGCCGGCGCGCGAGCGCGTCTACGCGGACATCCGCGCGCGCGCCGCGACGCGCTTTCCCGGCATGACGGTGGCGCGCATCGTCGGCGAGCAGGACCAGGCGCTGCTGGCCGGCAGTTACGCGGTGTCCGGCGCCTACACGCGCCAGGCGTGGGAAAAATTCGTCGAGGGGGCGTTCCGCGACGCCGCCAACCGCGAGCTGCAAAGCGCGGACTGGGTGCTGAAAAGCGCCGCCACCGACGACCTGACCCTGGAAGGCAGCCCGGAGCAGATCGAGAAAAACCTGGTGGCCATGTACAAGGCCGATTACGCGCGCGAGTGGCAAAAGTTCGTGCAGGGCGTGGCCGTGGCCGACCTGAAAGGTTTTGACGGCGCCGTGCAGGCCATGAACCGCCTGGGCGACCCGCAGTCGTCGCCCATCGCCAAGCTGCTGACGACCATCTACCAGGAGACGTCGTGGGACAATCCGGCCCTGCAGAATGCGCAATTGCGCAAGGCAGAGCGGGGCATCATCGCCTGGTTCAAGGAGACGGTGCTGCGCCGCGCGCCGTCGCAGCTGACGGCCAGTCCGGGCATGAACGCGCAGATCGACCCGGCCCGCCTGGACAAGCCCATGGGACCCGTGGGCCGCGAATTTGCCGGCGTGGGCAAGCTGGTGGCGGCCAGGGACAACAATGCCTCGCTGATGCGCGCCTACCTGGAAGCGCTGTCGAAGCTGCGCAGCCGCCTGAACCTGCTGAAGAATCAGGGCGATCCCGGGCCGGGCGCGCGCCAGTTCATGCAGCAGACGCTGGAAGGCAGCGGTTCCGAACTGGCCGACGCCCTGCGGCTGGTCGACGAGCAGATGCTCACGGGGATGAGCGACGCGCAAAAGCAGGCGATACGCCCCATCCTCGTGCGGCCCTTGATGCAGACCTTCGCCGTCATCGTCGCGCCGGCGGAACTGGACATCAACAAGACCTGGACGGCGCAGGTGTACGAACCGTTCCGCAAGTCGCTGGCGAACAAATATCCGTTCGCCCCCGCGGCACGCATCGAGGCGAGCAGCGAGGAAATCGGCCAGTTCTTCGGACCGGAAGGGCTGGTGGCGAAATTCGTCACCACCTCGATGGGGCCCCTGGTGGTGCGGCGCGGCGACGTGCTGGCGGCGCGCACCTGGGGCGACATGGGCATCAGCCTGTCGCCGCAGATGGTGGCGCGCTTTCCCGGCTGGATCGCGCCGCTGGGCGCGGGCGGCGTGGCGGCCACCTCGGCGGCGCAGACCGTGTTCCAGATCCAGCCGTCGCCCGCGCCGGGCACCCTGGAATACACGGTGGAGATCGACGGCCAGCAGCTGCGCTACCGCAATACGCCGGCGCAGTGGACGAACATGGTCCATCCCGGCCCGCAGGGCGCGCCCGGAGCCAGGATCACGGCCGTCACCTTCGACGGACGCACGGTGGAACTGTTCAACGAGCCGGGCCAGTTTGGCCTGAAGCGCATGATCGACGCGGCGGCCAAGAAGCGCAAGGACGGCGGCGTGTTCGAGCTGCGCTGGACGCAGGGCGACGTGGCCGTGGCGCTGGACCTGAAGATCACCAGCAGCGCCGAGACGACGGGCGCGGGAGGAACGGCGGCGGTGCAGGACCAGGGCTTGCGCGGCATGCAGCTGCCGGAAACCGTCGTCGGCGCGCCCGCCGCGCCTGCCCCCGCCGTCGCCGTGGCGGATGCAGCGCCCGGGGTGGCCGCCGTGGTGGCGCCATGACGCGCGGCCCGCAGCAGGTGCGCCTGGGCTACTTCGGCAAGATCCCCGCGCGCGGCGACTTCATCAAGGCCTGCGACAACCATGCGCTGGTGCAGCTGCTCGACGACTGGCTGGCGCAAGTCATGAACTCCCTGACGGCGGAGCCGCGCTGGAAGCTCAATTACGACGCCTTGCCGCCGCTGCGCTTCGCCTTCGTCGGCACGCGCAGCCGGCGCGCCATCGCCGGGCGCCTGGAAGCGAGCAGCGACCAGTCGCACCGGCGCTTTCCCTTCATGGCCATGGGCGCGCTGGAAGTCGACGACGCCGACGCCTTTGTCGCCTGCAGCCCGCTGGTGCTGGCGCCGCTGTGGCAGCGGGTGGAGCAGCTGTCGCAAGGCATCGTCGCCAGCGCCGAACCGGGTCCGGCGCTGCTGGCGCTGGCCGGCAACGTGGTGGAAATCGAGACGGCCGCCGCCCGCCATGCGGAACAATTTGCCGCCTTTCTGCAGGCGCAGACGCTGCACAGCCTGCAGGTCATGCTGGCCTCGCCCACCTTTCCCGTCACGCTGCGCGAGCTGCTGCTGGGACTGGGCCTGCTGCTGCGGCCCGTGCGCCGCAGCGGCCGGCCGCGCCTGGAAAAAAGCCTGGTCCTGCCGCTGCCGCAGGACGCGCAGGCGCGCGCGCTGGCAGCGAGCTTCTGGCTGCACCTGGTCACGCCGTTCCTGCGCCAGGCCGATTTCGAGCTGGCGCTGTTCTTCGCCCATCTCGACGAGGCGCCGGTGCTGGTGATCGGCTTTTGCGGCGCCGACCCGCAGGGCTTGCGCGCCCTGATCGAACCGCAGGCGGCCAGCGAACGGCTGATCGTCCTCGACCAGCTGGACTGGGTCGGCGAGCTGCTGGGGCAGGAGCCGGCGCTGCACCGCCTGTCCGCCTGTCTGCAGCAGGACCAGCTGTCGCTGCGCTCGGCCTGCAGCCTGTTTGCCGATACCTTTGCCTGAAGGATTGCGATGAAAGCTTCCCTCTTCCTCCTGCTGCTTGCCGCCCTCCCGGGTCGCGCCCAGGTGCAGGCGCAGCCGCCTGCCACGCCCTTGCCGGGGCAGATCCTCGTCACGGGCACCCTGGCCGATGAAGGGGCCAAGGCGGCCGTGCTGGCCCGCCTGCGCGAGCTGTACGGCGCCGAGCGCGTGGTCGACCAGATCGCCATCGGCAAGGTGGCCGTGCCGGCCAACTGGAATGCCTACGTGCAGAAACTCATCGCGCCGCACCTGAAGCTCATCTCGCGGGGCCAGATCAGTATCGCCGGCAGCAACGTCAGCGTGCGCGGCGAAGTGGCGAACGAGGCGCAGCGCCAGCAGATCGCCAGCGACATCGCCACCAGTCTCAATCCCACGTATGTCGTCAACAACGGCTTGCGCGTCAGGGCGGCCGAGGCCGAGCAGGGACTGCTCGACGCCGCGCTCGACAAGCGCATCATCGAATTCGACGTGGGCCAGGCCAGCATCACGCCGTCCGGCCTGGCCATCCTCGACGAGATGGCGGCCGCCATGCAAAAGCTCCGGGAGCGCAAGGTGGAAGTGATCGGCCACACGGACAATACGGGCCTGCGCGCCAGCAACGTGGCACTCAGCCAGGCGCGCGCCGATGCCGTGCGCGCCTACCTGGCCACGCGCGGCATCGGCGCGGACATGGTGCTCACTTCGGGCCAGGGCCCGGACCGGCCCGTGGCCAGCAACGCCACGGCCGATGGCCGGGCGAGAAACCGGCGCATCGAGTTCCGCATCGCGCAGTAGGCCGGGCCGGCACCGCGCACGCCCGCGAGGCGCGCAGCCGGCCGCCGGCGGCGCGCGGCTGCGGGCGCCGCGCATTCACGGCAGGGTGATGGTC
>NZ_JBWKUP010000041.1:0-7193 GCF_059420905.1 Janthinobacterium sp. GW821-FHT03C08
TATCGCATTTCAGCGAGCGGGCTTTTTTTTGAAAGGTAACATCATGGCATTTGAAGATGACTTTGAAACAGTCGCCAAGACACGGCTTTTCGTCAGTACGACGCGCCCGGCAACTGACACCGCAGCTGCATACGCTGCACTCACCTGGGTCGAGGTGGGGCTGATCACCAATGTCGGCAGCGTCAACGGCCGCGAATACAGCACCGCGATCTTGTCGACGGTTGGTAATGCGCGTGATCGCGAAAAAAAAGGCAGTTACAAATTGCCTGACGCCACGTTCGAATGCGCGTGGAATGAAGCCGATGCTGGCCAGATCATCATTGCCGCCGCAGCCAACGACTACAGCATCCCCGCGTTCAAGCTCGAAAAGCAGGGCGGCGCGGAGCGTTTTTTCACTGCGCAGGTGAAGAGCTTTGTTGAAAACAACGGCACCAGCAACGACGCCGTCAAGGGCAATTTCGTCCTGCTGCGTCAGAGCGACACCATCACTGCTTGACCATCCCGACGCGGCACCAGCCGCATCCTTCACCAGCACCGGCTCTGCCATCTCTTTCATTGAGAGGTGACAGGCTTGGCGCCCATATTCCCGCATATAGAAGAAAGGTAACACCATCATGACCTTCAACATCAAGCAACTGGCTATCGCCGCAGCAGCAGAAATGGTCGTACGCGACGCCGCGGGCGAGCCGCAGGCCGATGAACACGGCAATGCACTGACCATCACGCTGCACAGCCCTGGTACGAAAGAATTCCAGAAGGCTCGCCACGCAGCGGAAGAGCGTAACAGCGCGCGTGTGTTCAATCGTATGCAGGGTAAAGCGGACGCCAAGCAGAGCGCCGAAGACAAGATCAAGGAGCGCGCTGAATTCCTGGCCGCCTGCACGATCAGTTTCAACAACTTCGGCGATGGTCTGGGCGCCGGATACGAACTGTTCAAGCGCACCTACTCCGATATCGAAATCGGCCACATCGCCGATGACGTCGAGAAGTTCCTGGGTGAGCGGGGAAACTTCAAAAAGCCGTTGCCGACCAGCTCGCCAGCTACGTCCGGCACGCTGCCTGGCTAAACGCGATTCCAGATGCCCCAAAGCTGCCTGCCGGCATGCCGCCGGCGCCGCCTGAGATATCTCGCCGCGAGGTGCTGCGGTTGAGCAAGACGCCCATCGAAATGCCGCCGCTGGAGTGGGGCGGCTACCTGGTGGATTACTTGTTTGAGTTCGGCCCTACGGTGGCGGTGGGCATGGGAAACGGTCCTGTCACTGGCGTCGAATTGTTGGCTTGGCAAGAACTTCTCAATATCGACTTTCAGCCATGGGAGGCGCGGCTGTTGCGGCGCTTGTCGAGTGAATACCTGGATGAATCGCATAAGGCAACGGCGCGTGATTGTCCGCCGCCGTTTGGCGCAGCACCAGTGCTCAGACAGGCGCGAGCGAAAGATATGCAGCACAGCATCGACCGGTTCTTGGCGTGATTTCCGCTCTCCGTTGCATTTTCAAGAGGATCAGCATGGCAGATTCAATTATGGTCGGTCTGGATGACTGGCTGAAATACCTGGACGATTCGCCGAAGAAGCTGCAGCAGGGCGCGCGTGTAGGCCTGTACGCCGGCGCCAAACTGATCGAAGCGCAGGCGAAGGAGAACTGTCCGGTGGGAGGGCCAACTGGCGAGAACGCGAAGACCTACGGCGGTTATCCCGGCGCCCTTCGCGACAGCATTCGAGCGACGTTCGGAGAGAAAGGCGGCCGTGTGTTCGCGTCAGTGAGGGCCGGTGGAAAAACACCAAGCGGTGCGATTGTTTTTTATGCGCACATCATCGAGTTCACCGGCGCGGCCGCGCACGTTATCCGTGGTCGCAATGGCCGGCGCCTGACGTTTGGTGGCCGCTCGTATTCGGCGCTGCATCACCCCGGCATGCAGGCGCATCCCTTCTTGCGCCCGGCGCTGGATGCTCGCGCGCTCGATGCAATCGCACTGGTCGAGGAAGCAGTCAAAGCGGTCTTGAAAAAATAAACTGGAGTTGCGCATGTTTCATGGCATTGAAGTTCACCTGATGGCTGATATTGAAAAGTATAAGCAGGGCATGGCCGAGGCGAAGAAGATCGGCGGCGAGTCCATGGGCTTCATTGCATCCATTTTTGATAAGCTCAAGAGCATGGCCGGCGGCATGTGGGATTCGCTGAAGTCGGTCTTCTCCAGCATCGGCGACAAGTCCAAAGGGGCATTCAGTTCGTTCTCGGATTCCGCATCGAGTGCGTTCGGTAAGGTCATCAGCGTGCTGCCTGGTTTCAACAGCGCCATGAGCAAGACTAAAGACAAGATTGGCGAAACGGAAGAAAAGTCCGATAGTCTGATCAAGAAAATAGGTATTGGCGTCGTCGTGGCCGTTACCGCCGCTGCAGCTGCGATTGCCGTGCTGGTTAAAAAGGGCTTGGATGCTGATTCTGCGCTGGCCGGCTTGGCCATCTCAAGCGGTATCACGGCGTCGCAGTTTTCGCGCTTCGAGGCTACCGCGTTGAAGTCTGGCGTGACCGCCCAGGAATTCGGTGCTTCGATGGTCAAGCTGCGCGAAAAAATGAAGGAAGCCGCTGCGAGCGACGGCAGCACATTCTTCAGCAAGCTCGGCGTCGATATTGTCGATGCGAACAATGCGTTGCTCAAGACCGATGATGTAACCATCCAGGTAGCGAAAAAGATCGCGGCTATGTCCAGCGAGGCTGAAAAGTATGCCGCCGCCTCCAAGGCCGGCTTTGAAGGCAAGGTCCAGGTGCTGGAAGATATTGCGCGTGCCAGCGACCTATCGGCGACCACAACCGATGAGCAGGCCGCTGCCGTGGTGCGGCTGGGGAAAATCTGGCACGACATCCTACCTGGCGGAAAAGGCATGTGGGCACAGGTCAGCACATTCCTGACCAATAGCCTGACCCCGGCAGTTACGGAGGCGTCGCTGACCATTCTGAATTCAAAAAATACCATCGTCAGCGCGTTCAACGATATCTATGGCAGTGGCTCGAAGTTGCCGAGTTTCGGGGAGCAGATCAAGGAGTGGGGGCAATCCGCATCCCAATGGTTTGACAAGGTCGCCCAGAGCGCGACGGCGATGACGGTATCGATCCTGAAATATGTGGCCATCAAGACCGGTTTGGGCGATCCAAGCGCGCTCGGCAAAGGTGCTGCGCCAGCGCCGGTCCCGGCCCTTGTCCCACTTGTTGGTGCCGACAACCCTTCGGTCACTAAGGATTCAGAGAAGGAGTATGACGCCCTCACCAAAGCAATTCAGCAAAAAATTGCTGTGCAAAAACTGGAAATTCAGACGGGCGCTGCGCTGACGGAGGGCCAGCGACTGCTTCTCAAAATGAACGCCGACTTGAGAGACGGCACAATTACCATGACGGAGGCGCAAAAATCCAAACGTACGGAAGAGCTGAATCTATTGATCGCGCAAGAAAGACTGAATCGACAAGCGCAGGAGGCACGCGCCAAAGGTGATGCTGCAACCAACAAAGAGGTCGCCAGCCTGACAATGTTGGTGGCGGCCATCAAGGCCAAGACTGCCGAAAACGAAATGGAGCTGGCTACGGGCTTGGCTACGACTGAAAACCAGAAATTCGCCATCAAGTTAAACCTGGAAGAAGAGCGTAGCAAGAAGAACCTGTCCGGGGCAGACCTGGTCCGGTTGAGTACCTTGAAAGCCGAAGCGGTCGCCCAACTGGCGTTGAACAAAAGTACAGAAGACGCTGTCAAGGCGCAGCAGACCGTAAAGGATGTGGTGAAATTTATCAGCGAAAGCACGCTGGCGCGCCAGGAGTCCGCCGCGGCGCTGGGGGGGGAATATCAGATGATGGGCAAGTCCAGCGATGCGCGTGAATTGGCCATGGTGGCGGTCCGCGAACAAACTTCGCTGGAGAAATTCCTGCTTCAGGAAAAATTGGCCGGCAAGGTAGTTACCGAGGACCAGATCAAGCGCCTGACGGAAGAGGCAGCTGTGCGCGTGCGCGTCGAGCAGGCCACGCTGGCGCAGACCAAGGCGCTGGGCTATGCCGCCCAGCTCGCCGACGAGAATCGCCGCTTCGCTGCCGAATCGCTGTTCGATGAAAAGGCGCGCGCCGCCGCACTGCTGAAAATCGACGCGGCCATGTGGCAGGAACGTATCGCCCTGGCCGGCGCCGGTACCGAGGCGCAGAAGCGCCTGCAGGAAGAGTACTCGACCTGGTACGGCAACCAGTTGGCCAAGCCCGAGATCGAGGCCAACCGCAAAATGTGGGAATCGATCGATTCGACGGCGCACGATACGTTTGTCTCGATTTTCGACAGTGGAAAATCCGCATTTGATCGCCTGCGCGACACGCTGAAAAACGGCCTGCTCGACCTGCTGTATCAGATGACCATCAAAAAATGGATCCTGAATATCGGCGCCTCTGTATCCGGTACCGGCGTAGCAGGCATTGCCTCTGCTGGTGGCCTGGGCGGTACCGGCGCGGCCGGTGGGCTGGGTGGCGTCGGCGGTCTGGTGCAGAGCGCCAAGACGGCCTACACCATCGCGACGCAGGGCTTCGCCGGCATCACGGCTGGCCTGGGCACCAGCGTGGTCAGCCTGGGCACGCTGTTTGGCTCGAGCGCGATCGAGGCATTTGGCGCCGGACTTGGCAGTACCGGGCTGGTGGGCGCGGCCGACGCTGCTGGCCTGTACGCTGCCTCGGGCGGTGTGGGCAGCGCTGGCGCGGTGACGGCCGGCGCCTATGCAGGCGCAGCGGTGACGGCCGCTGCCGGCATCGCTGCCGGTGTGCTGGGTGGCCGGATGATCTCCGGCCAGTATGGTAGCAACTCGACGGTGAACGCCGGCACGGGCATTGGCGCCGTCGCCGGCGCATTCATGGGAGGCCCTATCGGCGCGGCTATTGGCGGCGCTATTGGTGGCGTTATCGGTGGCTTGGCCAACCGTGCCTTCGGCATGGGCGACAAAAAGTACGGGGAGACTGGCATTACCGGCACGCTGTCTGGTACCGGTTTCACCGGCAATGAGTATGCTAAATGGACGCAAAAAGGTGGTTGGTTCCGTAGTGATAAGTCTGACACGGATCGTAAAGCCGTCGACGCCACGACGTCCAATGCGTTTGTGGAGACCTACGCGGCCATCCGCAACGTCTCCGCCACCCTGGCCAACACGCTGGGTATCGACACCGCCAGCCTGGCCAACCGTGCCCAGGAGCTCAACATTAATCTGACCGGGCTCACAACGGAAGCGGACAGGCTGGGCGCCGTTACCAAGTTCTTCGAGGGGGTGGGCAACTCCATCGCGTTGGAGCTGGTCCCGAGTCTCGGTCAGTTCAAGATCGGCAACGAAGAACTCAGCGCGACCCTGCAGCGCGTAGCCGGGAACTACGCTGGCGTCGACGCCGCGCTGCAGCTTATCGGCCGCACGTCGCAAGATGCCTTCGGCGCGGTGGGCGTGGCCACCATCGGTGCGCGCGAAAACCTGGTCAAGCTGGCGGGTACCCTCGACGCGCTGATCAGCGGCACTCAGTTCTTTGCCGAAAACTTCCTGACCGAGGCCGAGCAGATGGCGCCGGTTTTGTCGAGCGTCGCCGACACGCTGGCGGCGCTGAATATGTCGGGCGTAAAAACGGTCGACCAGTACAAGCAGGTGGTGCTGGGCCTGGACCTGTCGAGCACGAGCGGGCAGGAGATGTATATCAAGCTGCTGGCCCTGGCACCCGCGTTCAAGGCGGGGGCTGACTACACCAACCAACTGGCGGCAGCGACTGGCGATTACGTCGCTGTGGTGAAAACCGCCAGCGAGATCGCCAGCGAGCACATGGATCTGCAGAAGCAGCTGAACGAACTGACGAAAAGCGAAACCCAGCTACTGGCCATCCAGCGCGCCGGCATCGCCGACGTCAATCGTGCACTGTTCGACCAGGTGCAGGCAGCCAAGGCCGTGGTATCTGCCAAGGATGCACTGGCCAAGGCCTACGACACGGAATCGGCGGCGGCTAAGACGGCGCTGGACAAGTCGAAGTCGTGGGTGGCCACGCTCAACGGCCTGAACGCCAGCATGGCCCTGGGTGCGCAGTCGACGCTGACGCCGGAGCAGAAGTATGCCGAGGCACGGGCCCAGTTCGAGAAGACCCTGGCGGCAGCGAATGCCGGCGACACGACGGCGCAGTCGGGCCTGTCGGCTGCCGAACAGGCGTTCCTGGCTGCCTCGCAGGTGGTCAACGCCTCGGATGCCAAGTATGTGGCCGATTACGCCCGCGTGATGGCGGCCAACGACGAGGCGCTGAAATGGGCGGGCATGCAAGTCGACGTGCAGCAGGCCAGCCTGGATGCCCTGACGGCGCAGGTATCGGGCCTGATCACCATCAACGACAGCGTGCTGACGGTAGCGCAAGCCATCGCCAACCTGCAGGCGGCGATGGGCACGGCCACGGGCCTGGGCGTCAAGTTCGATGGCTCGCATGCCGGCGGCCTGGCCAGCGTGCCGTTTGACGGCTACGCGGCCGAGCTGCACCGGGGCGAGGTGGTGGTCGACGCGCCAGCGGCGGCGGCCATGCGCCGTTATTTCGGTGGCGCGCCAAGCCAGGGCGGCGGCAATACCGATGCCCTGGTGGCCGAGATCAAGCGGCTGAACGAGAAGCTCGACAAACTCAACGCTGACACAAACCGGAACGCTGGTGCCGCCATCCAGGCCACGGTCGAATCGAACGACAAGGCCGCACAAACCGTCGTGGCGGGCATCGATAAATCAACCAAGTCCTCTGCGTGGGCAAAACAAGTGGAGTTTTCGAAATGAACGATGGGCAACTTCTGGAATGGCTGCAGGATGACGCGGCGCACCGCACGGCCCTGATCGAGGTGCAGGTGAGCGTGGCAGGTGCCGAAGTGACGCGGTATATCGCTTCGCGCTCGTATATCACCGGCCCGCTGGAAGTGCCGCCCAACACTGCGTATCTGGCCCTGGCCACGGGTGGCCTGGCCTTCACGGAGCAGATCAGCCTGACGGGCGAGGCGGGCCTGTCGGGCGGCGATATCGAGCTGGCCAACACCGACGGCTCGTTCGACGGCTGGCTGGCCGACGTCTGGCGCAATCGGCCGATCAAGGTCTGGTTCGGCGACCTACGCTGGCCGCGCGCGGACTTCCGCCTGGTCTTCGATGGCCTGGTCGCCGATGTCAGCAGCGCTGGCCCCGAATCGAT
>NZ_JBWKUP010000042.1:0-2629 GCF_059420905.1 Janthinobacterium sp. GW821-FHT03C08
GCCACCGGCGTGCCGATCACCACGTCGGCGCTGTTGCCATGCCGCGCCAGCACCACGCTCAAGGCCGCATGCAAGACCATGAACAGCGTCGCCTGCTCGCGCTGCGCCAGACGCTGCAAGCCCTGCTGCGTCGCCAGACTGCTCGTCACCACATGCCGCGCCCCCGCATAGCCGGCCTGCGCCGGGCGCGCATGATCCAATGGCAAACCGTGCACCGGCGGCAAATCCGCCAGCTGCCGCTGCCAGTAATCGAGCTGCTCGTCCAGTACGGCGCCGCTCAGCCACTCCCTTTGCCACTGCGCATAGTCCGCATAGCGGATCGCCAGCGGCGGTAACGGATCCGGCGCGCCGCCGGCCAGCGCCGCATACTGCGCCGCGAATTCCTTTACCAGCACGCCCATCGACCAGCCATCCGAGGCGATATGATGCATATTGAACAGCAACACACCCGCATCACTGCCCAGGCGCAGGAAGCGCACGCGCAGCATCACGTCGGACGCCAGGTCGAACGGCGTCGCCGCGTCAGCCGCGGCGGCTTCCTGCACCGCCTGTTCCTGCTGCACGCCAGCCAGCTGGCGCAGATCGGTCTCGGCGATGGCAAAATCGACCTGTTCGCGTATCACCTGCCACGGTTCCTCGCCCGCACTGGCAAACACCGTGCGCAGCGGTTCATGGCGCGCGATGATGCGGGCAAACGCCTGCTGTGCCAGCACCACGTCGAAGTGTCCCGTCACGCGCAGCGCCGCCGGCATGTTGTAGTGCGCACTGCCCTGTTCCAGCTGGTCCAGGAACCACAGCCGCTGCTGGGAAAAGGATAATGCAACGTTCGGTGGTCTATCCATAACAGGCAAAACCTTGGGCCGCCGTACACTCGATGTCAAACTAGCCTGATCATTTTCAGTCAGGTATTGAATGAGCTCATCCTTTTTCAGACGTATCTCAGGTAGAAAAATATCAGCACTTCCAGCTTCAACAGCACGAATCTTTAATTTTCCACCTTCTGCGTACACCTGAACACCCGCATCGGCCAACTTCTTCATCAATATACGCATTTAGATCTCTACCTCATTCAAGCCACTGGCTTCCAACAATTGAAATTTACGGACGATCATCTCGTGCTCAATTAACCCATCGATAAAGCTGGCGATACGGGCAATTGTTCCCAATTCAAATACTTTTCGAATCTGCAACTCCATATCGAATCTATTTTTAACCTCAGATATAAAACGGATAACCAGCAGAGAATGGCCACCCAAGGCAAAAAAGCTAGCCTCAACGCTGATATCATCCCATTTCAGATGCAACAGCGATGCCCATATCTCTGCGAGTTTCTGCTCTGTCTCGGTCGATGGGGCGATATACTCATCCAGCATCCAACGACCATCCGGAACGGGCAAGGCTTTCTTGTCCACCTTGCCGTTGGAATTCAAAGGGAATGCATCAAGTATTAAAAAAGCAGCAGGAATCATATATTCAGGAATACTCTTCTGCAAATATATCCTTACTTCTCTCAAAAATTCACTCGTCCCTGCCTTTGGCTCCGCAATCAAAGTAACATAGGCAAACAATCTTTTTTCACCAGTGATATCGTCCCGGGCCAAAACGATCGCAGTTTTAATCTGTGGATGCCGATTAAGCTGGCTTTCAATTTCTCCCAGTTCAATACGGAAACCTCGAATTTTCACTTGATCGTCAATCCGTCCCACATATTCCAGGTCATTGCTCGATGCGTAGCGTGCCAGGTCTCCCGTCTTGAAAAGCCGATCGGCAGGCATATCGACAAGGGTATTGGCAATAAAACGTTCCCTGGTCAATTCTGGCAAGTTCAAATAGGCATTGGCGAGATTATCACCGCCAATATGAATTTCCCCAATCGCCCCCAGCGGCGCCACCTGACCATACGGGTCGAGAAGATAGATTTGCGTATTAGAAATAGGACGTCCGATTGGGATACTACTGAACAAGCCATCCTCATTATTGCAGAGATAATAAGTAACATCCCCTGCCACTTCGGATGAACCATACAGATTCAGAATCAGCACCCCCGGCAACACCACCTTAGCGGTCTCGACCAAAGCGGAAGACAAGGTTTCCCCGCTACTGATAATCATCTTTAAATGCAGAATATCCGTTGGCTTGGCGACTTCCATAAGGGCGTTGAGTAATGACGGAACAAGTACCAGCCGCGTGACTGCTTGGTCTTTTACGATATTCCATAATGCATTAACATCGCGAGACTGCTCCTGCGACGCAATGTATAACTTCGCTCCAAACAATAATGGACCTAATGATTCCGTCATCGAATCAATAAAATTCATTGAGGTTTTTTGGATCCCACACTCGCCAGGAGTCCAAGGAAAACACTGATGCATCCAGCACAGCCGGTTGACGAGTGTTGCCCCAACAGCCCCTACCCCCTTGGGTCGTCCAGTAGAACCCGAGGTATAAATCACATAGGCCAATGAACTGTCGTCGGCTCCCCGCACGGTGTCCAAGTTCTCATCGGGATAACCCTGCAATACCTCAAGCCACTGCGCGTCGTCCAGGTACACCACCGGCATCGTGGCAAAGCCCGCCACCGTGGCGCGCAAAGCCTGTTGCGTCAGCAACAGCACCAGCCCGCTGTCCT
>NZ_JBWKUP010000043.1:0-2446 GCF_059420905.1 Janthinobacterium sp. GW821-FHT03C08
AAAGTCGCCTCGGGCGGCTTTTTTTATTTCCGGACGGTTTCCGCCATACCCCACGGGGGAGTGTGGCTAAGCTGTCAGTGCGCTTGCATGGCATGCAAGAGGTCAGCGGTTAGCTCCCGCTTACCTCCACCAACGGCGCAGAAATCACATGACCATTAAAGTCGCCTCGGGCGGCTTTTTTTATTTCCGGACGGTTTCCGCCATACCCCACGGGGGAGTGTGGCTAAGCTGTAAGTGCGCTTGCATGGCATGCAAGAGGTCAGCGGTTAGCTCCCGCTTACCTCCACCAACGGCGCAGAAATCACATGACCATTAAAGTCGCCTCGGGCGGCTTTTTTTATTTCCGGACGGTTTCCGCCATACCCCACGGGGGAGTGTGGCTAAGCTGTCAGCGCGCTTGCATGGCATGCAAGAGGTCAGCGGTTAGCTCCCGCTTACCTCCACCAACAGCGCAGAAATCACATGACCATTAAAGTCGCCTTGGGCGGCTTTTTTTATTTCCGGACGGTTTCCGCGATACCCCACGGGGGAGTGTGGCTAAGCTGTTAGTGCGCTTGCATGGCATGCAAGAGGTCAGCGGTTAGTTCCCGCTTACCTCCACCAACAGCGCAGAAATCACATGACCATTAAAGTCGCCTCGGGCGGCTTTTTTTATTTCCGGACGGTTTCCGCCATACCCCACGGGGGAGTGTGGCTAAGCTGCTAGTGCGCTTGCATGGCATGCAAGAGGTCAGCGCTTAGCTCCCGCTTACCTCCACCAACAGCGCAGAAATCACATGATCATTAAAGTCGCCTCGGGCAGCTTTTTTTGTTTTCGAACTATTTTCCGCCATACCCTCGGGTGCGCTTTTTTGCCGCTCCTCTTGCTTTTCCTTTTTCTGCATATCTTTCTGGGGCACCTGCGCGCGGCATATCCGCATCAATTGCATTCCAGAATGCTATTTTTGCCATTCATCGTTTTTGGGCGGACATCGTGCCGTCGGGTGCCTAAGATGCCCCTGGTTCAAGCAATGGATGGGTGGGGTTGCACCTGCCGCCGTTTTTTACGTATGCGTATCGTCATGAAATCACTCACTCCCGGAGGTGGAATGTCCCGTTTATTTGCCAGCATGCTGTTCGCCGCTTGCGTCCCGGCGTTCGCCGCCACGGCGCCTGCCGCGCCCTTCGATCCCGCCGCCCACAAGTTGCAGGCGGGGCGTATCAACGAAGTGATGGTGCTGGGTACGCCGCACTTGTCGCAATTGCCGAAGTCGTTTGATCCGGCGCAACTGGGTTTGCTGCATGCGCGCTTGCTGGAGTGGCGGCCGCAAGCCATTGCCATCGAGGCCTTGTCCGGCCTGCAATGCGCCTACCTGCGCAGCTACCCGCAGCGCTACGCGGATACGATCAAGTCCTATTGCTGGGACCCTGCTGCCGCCCAGGCGGCCACGGGCCTGGATGTGGTGGCGGCCACCGTGCGGGCGCAGCGCCTGCTGGCCGCGTGGCCGGCGGCACCCGCTGCCTCCCAGCGGCGCACGTTGGCATCGCTATTTCTCGCCGGCGGCGAGCCGGCATCCGCGCTGGTGCAATGGCTGCGCCTTCCGGCGGAAGAGCGGCGGGCGGGCGACGGTCTCGATGCGAAGCTGGTGGCCACGCTCAATGACAGGATGCAGCGGCGCGGCGAGGATGTTCTGATCGCTGCCGTCGTGGCGGCAAGGAGCGGGCATGAGCGGGTGTATGCCATGGATGATCATACGGCGGATGAGCCCGCTGAAAATGCGGCGGAAGAGGCGGCTTACGGCCAGGCGCTCATGAAGGCGTGGGATAACCCGCATACGGTGCAGCGCAAGCGTATCGGCGCAGCGCTGCAGGCGGCATTGACGACGCCGGCTGCCGTGCTGGCCATGTATCGTGCCTATAACGCGCCGGATCAGGCCGAAATGGCCTTCCGCAGCGATTTTGGCGCTGCGCTGGAGGAGTCGTCGCCCCGGCACTTCGGCCGCAATTACGTGGCCTACTGGGAAACGCGCAACTTGCGCATGGCGTCGAATATCCGTGAGCTCATGATGGCCCGGCCCGGCATGCGCGTCCTGGTGCTGGTCGGCGCATCGCACAAGGCCTACCTGGAAGCGTATCTGGAGCAGATGCATGACGTGCGCATCGTCGGCACGGACGATATCCTGCGCTGAGGGAGCGGGGAGGGCTGGCCGCTCTTTCCATGTCTTCCAGTCATGATGGCGCTCCCGTGGGGGCGGGAAGTGAAATAAGGTGGAAAATAAGAGGCCAGCAGTTGATTTCGTGAATCGCTTCGTGTTAAACTTCGCGCACGCTTTTTTGAGGGGCTGAACAAAGCCTTCAACGAAGAGTCCGCTGAGAGTAAAACCAGCACAGGTCCCCATCGTCTAGAGGCCTAGGACATCACCCTTTCACGGTGAGTACAGGGGTTCGAATCCCCTTGGGGACGCCA
>NZ_JBWKUP010000044.1:0-2211 GCF_059420905.1 Janthinobacterium sp. GW821-FHT03C08
ATCGGCGCCGACTTGATCCTGCTTTTCATGGCCGGCGCCGGCGCAGTCGGGTCTTTTACAGGCTCGACGACTGGAGTGGGCACCTCTACCTCGACAGCCACGCCCTTACTGATGTGAGCCAACGCCAGGCGCGTGCCGCGTGCCGTATCCACGGTGTCGTACTCCTGGCCAGCTGCAAGCCCGATCACGGTCACGCCGTCGAGCGAGCCCTGTATGGACTGTATCATTTTGATTTTCATACTGGTACTTCCTATGACGAGAATCTCTCGACCGTAAATTCGAGCTCGCGGCCGCCCAGGATCGAGGCCGGGCCGCCGGTAATGGATAGCGTGCGCCGGCGCTTGGTCAGCTCGACAATGCGCATATCCGAGGTGATGCCATCCCGGTACCGGATCCAGACCGTCGCGGTATCACTCGCTAGGCGCAGGCCGCCTTGCGTTGCGTCGGTCTTGCCCGGCTTCGTATCTTCGATCTTCGCGCCGACCTCGGCCACCAGCGTCCAATCGCCTGCCGGCTTGCCAGTATCCGGGTCTATTTCGGGCGGGGCCTCGATGCGGATGCGGTCACGGAATTTCAGGGCGCTCATGCGTATCCCTTGCAAGCGTCCAGCAGACGATCGATGAACGCCGACTGCACGGTATCGCGCTCGGTACGCGTGACCGGATCGAATTGCTCGACTAGCTTGGCCAGGATGTACAGCTTGACGTTGTCAGGCGTCGACACCGGCGTCGTGCCATAGCCGCACTGCACATCGATGGTCACGACGTCGGTATCATCCAGCGTCGCCGGCCAGCGCGCGCGGCGGCTCGGCACCAGCAAAGTCTGGTAGCGGGAAGCGCGGATACGATAGTCGCCCGCGCCCAGCAGCTTCTCGGCGCCATCCGGATCTATGTATTTCACCGAAACGATACCGATCACCGGGTGCGGCAAGACAATCTCAGGCGCGAAAGCGTCCAGCGTCACGCGCCAGGTCTGCGCCATCAGGCATTGCCCTATCTCTTGCTCGAGCTGAGATATCACGCCTCGCGCCCAGCCGGTGACCACATCATCCATGTAGTCGCCGTCGATGACCATGTTCTTCTTGATCAGCGCCAGCTCGACCGCGAGCTCGGTGGGCGGTGTAATCCGGATAGCCACTAGGCGGCAGCGGCAGTGGTGGCGGCCTTGCCTTTGCCGCCGGTCGGCGCCGGCGCGGCTGGCTTGGCCGCTTCAAACGCGGCACGGTCCGTCGCCAGTTGTACGGCGGCATCAACCAGGCGCTTGTCTTCGACCGCATGGGCGGCGGCCAGCTGCTGCAGGCGCTCGGCTTCTACCTGGTTGGCGAGGGCCTGCTGGTCCAGGCGCTCGGCCCGCTCTTGCAACTCGCTCTCGCGGTTCGCCAGCGCATCGCGCATGCCCAGCAGTTCTTCCTTGGTCGGCTCGCGCACCAGGACGGGATCTTCCCAGTCGGACGGATCGGCCCAGCCTTCATCCAACGCAACGCGGATGAGGTCGACATCGTCAGACTCGATACGCTGACCTTGTACATATTGGCGCACGTCCGAGCCGCCGTGGGCCCAGGCAAAATCTTTTTTGGCAATCAGTTTCAAAGCATTCTCCTTGAAGGGAGGCCACCGGGCCTCCCATGCGTTATCAGGACGCGGCGATTTTCAGAAGCTTGATCGCCTGGGTGTTGCGCAGCTTGCCGCCCACGCGGCGACGCACGTAAAACTTGATGAAGCCCGGCGTGGTGATTTCGTCACGGGTGATGCGCATGCCCACCTTGTCGCAGATCAGGTAGCCTTCCTTGAAGTCGCCGAATGCCAGCGGGAAGGCATTGGCGGCCACGGCTGGCATGTCTTCTGCCTCGGTGATGCCGAAGCCCAGGAAGGTCGCGGGCTGGCCAGCGGTAAGCGCTGGCTGCCACAGGTATTGGCCATTGTCGTCCTTGTACTTGCGCAGGCCGGCCAGCACGGCTTTCGAGGTCAGCCACTGCGCGTTATTGCGGTAGCGTGCGCGCACGCCATACACCATGTCCAGGAAGACATCCTGATTGGTTGGCAGTCCGGCTGCCTGGCCGGAAGCGAAATACTGCAGCGTGCCGAACGCGCGTGCGCCGTCGCCCGTCGCCACCGGCGTCGGCCCGCCCAGGATGCCGGTCGGCTTCTTGACGCCGTTGCCCGAAATGAACGCTGCACCTTCGCCGCCGGACATCGATTCACTGGCCGACTC
>NZ_JBWKUP010000045.1:0-1424 GCF_059420905.1 Janthinobacterium sp. GW821-FHT03C08
GCAGGCCCGCAAAAGATGACGCCTTCCGAAGCGTTCGTGGAAACCCTGGCCGCCAATGGCGTGACCGACATGTTCGGCATCATGGGCTCGGCCTTCATGGACCCGATGGACATCTTCGCCCCCGCCGGCATCCGGCTGATTCCCGTCGTGCACGAGCAGGGCGCCGGCCACATGGCCGACGGCTATGCCCGCGTCTCGGGCCGCCATGGCGTCGTCATCGGCCAGAACGGCCCCGGCATCAGTAATTGCGTCACCGCCATCGCCGCCGCCTACTGGGCGCATACCCCCGTCGTCATCATCACGCCGGAAACGGGCACGATGAGCATGGGCCTGGGCGGCTTCCAGGAAGCGAACCAGTTGCCGATGTTCGAGGAATTCACGAAATACCAGGGCCACGTCACCAATCCGGCCCGCATGGCGGAATTCACGGGCCGCTGCTTCGACCGCGCCATGTCGGAAATGGGCCCGACGCAGCTGAACATTCCCCGTGACTATTTCTATGGCGAAATCAAGGCGGAAATCCCGAAACCGAACCGCCTGGACCGCGGCGCCGGCGGCGAGCAAAGCCTCAACGATGCGGCCGAGCTCCTGGCCAAGGCCAAGTTTCCCGTGATTATCTCTGGCGGCGGCGTCGTCATGGGCGAAGCCATCGAAGAATGCAAGGCCCTGGCCGAGCGCCTGGGCGCCCCCGTCGTCAACAGCTATCTGCACAACGACTCGTTCCCCGCCAGCCACCCGCTGTGGTGCGGCCCGCTGGGCTACCAGGGTTCCAAGGCGGCGATGAAGCTGATCGCCCAGGCCGACGTCGTCGTCGCCCTCGGTTCGCGCCTGGGACCGTTCGGCACCCTGCCGCAGCACGGCATGGATTACTGGCCGAAAAACGCCAAGATCATCCAGATCGACGCCGACAACAAGATGCTGGGCCTGGTGAAAAAGATCTCGGTGGGCATCTGCGGCGACGCCAAGGCGGCCGCCAAGGCGATTATTGCCCGCCTGGACGGCAAGACCCTCGATTGCGACGCCACGCGCGACGCGCGCTATGCCACCGTGCAAGCGGAGAAGGCCGCATGGGAAGAGGAATTGACGAACTGGACCCATGAAAAGGATGCGTACAGCCTGGACATGATCGAAGAGCAGAAGAAAGAGCCGGGCAATTATTTGCACCCGCGCCAGGTCTTGCGCGAGCTGGAAAAAGCCATGCCGGAAGACGTGATGGTGTCGACCGATATCGGCAACATCAATTCGGTGGCGAACAGCTATCTGCGCTTCGAGAAGCCGCGCAGCTTCTTTGCGGCGATGAGCTTTGGCAACTGCGGCTATGCCTTCCCGACCATCATCGGCGCCAAGGTTGCCGCACCGCACCGTCCGGCCGTGTCGTATGCGGGCGACGGCGCCTGGGGCATGAGCCTGATGGAAACGATGAC
>NZ_JBWKUP010000046.1:0-1349 GCF_059420905.1 Janthinobacterium sp. GW821-FHT03C08
GTGATGCTGGCCGTCAAGCCGGTCGGGTTGCTGACCGTATAGTTGCTGGCCAGGCCAGTCGCCGTATCCAGCAAGGTGGTGCCCGTTACCGTCACGGTTTTACCATTGGCCGCGTTCTTGTCGCTAAACACCGCGCTCTGGCCACCAAAGCCCAGCGTTTCGCCGCCCACCAGGCCATTCAAGACGCCGCCGGACAGGCTGGCTTGCGCATTGCCGTCATAGACCTTATTGCCCGCCAGCTGGCCCGTCACCGTCAAGGCCTTGGCCGTGATGCTGGCCGTCAAGCCGGTCGGGTTGCTGACCGTATAGTTGCTGGCCAGGCCAGTCGCCGTATCCAGCAAGGTCGTGCCCGTTACCGTCACGGTTTTGCCATTGGCCGCGTTCTTGTCGCTGAACACGGCGCTCTGGCCACCAAAGCCCAGCGTCTCACCGGCCACCAGCCCGCTCAAGACGCCGCCGGACAGGCTGGCCAGGACATTGCCGTCATAGACCTTATTGCCGGCCAGCTGGCCCGTCATCGTCAGAGCCTTCGGCGTGATGCTGGCCGTCAAGCCGGTCGGGTTGCTGACCGTATAGTTGCTGGCCAGGCCGGTGCTGGTATCGATCAGGGTCGTTCCCGTTACCGTCACGGTCTTGCCGTTGGCCGCGTTCTTGTCGCTGAACACGGCCGTCTGGCCGCCAAAGCCCAGCGTTTCTCCGCCCACCAGGCCGCTCAAGACACCGCCGGACAGGCTGGCCAGAACATTGCCGTCATAGACTTTATTGCCGGCCAGCTGGCCCGTCATCGTCAGAGCCTTCGGCGTGATGCTGGCCGTCACGCCGGTCGGGTTGCTGACCGTGTAGTTGCTGGCCAGGCCAGTACCGTCCGCCAGGCTGGCGCCGCTGACGGTCACGGCTTTATTCGTGCCAGCATTCTTGTCGTCAAACTTGCCCGTCAAGCCGGACAGCGTCAGCGTTTCATTGTTGACCAGGCCGCCCAGGGCGCCACCCGACAGGCTGACATCGAAGGTGCCGTCATAGACCTTGCTGCCGGCCGTGACGCCGTTTACCGTCAGGGCCTTCGGCGTGATGTTGGCCAGCAAGCCGGTCGGGTTGTCCACCGTGTAGTTGCTGGCCAGGCCGCCGGCGCCATTGGCCAGCTGTGCGCCGCTGACCGTCACCGCGATATTATTCCCCGCATTCGGCGTGGCGAAGCTGCCATTCAAGCCGGACAGGGTCAGGCTTTCGCCCTCCACCAGGCCCTGCAAAACGCCGCCCGTCAAGCCAGCGACTTTCGTGCCGTCGTAGTCGCGGCTGGCCGCCACCACGCCGCTCACCGTCAGCGCCTTCGGCGTGATGTTGGCCAGCAA
>NZ_JBWKUP010000047.1:0-1336 GCF_059420905.1 Janthinobacterium sp. GW821-FHT03C08
TGCGCCTCGAACAGCTCATGGATGCAATGCTCCTGCGGATAGTCCGCCTGCGTCGCATTCAGCGTCTGCAGCAGGTATTGCCGCTCGGTGAAGGGTAATATGGCCACATCTGCCGCCGCCTGATCCTGTGTCGCCAGGAGAGCCTCAGTCAATCCAGCAAGTACCGCCTCCAGATAGCCAAGCACGCGCTCCGCCCCGGCACTGACTGCGATTTGTGCATCGATAACAAAACCATCTGCCATATCGTCGACAGAGACCGTGAATGGATAATTGGTGCGCTCTTGCGCTCCAATTATTTCTATTCCTCCACCGGCTGTTATGCCATGTCCCGCTGGCGCTTCCGAATGCCGATAATTAAGTATGGCGCTGAATAAGGCAGCTCCTCCCTGCAAACCACTGCAGCGCTGCGCCATTGCAAGTGACGCTTGCTCATAAGGAAGCAGCGCCCTCAATGAAGCATCTGTCTGCATCAATAATTGAGCAACATTTAATCCCTGCGTACGCAGGCGCAACGGCAGGGTATTGATAAACATGCCAAGCATGTCTTGCGCTCCCCGCGTGCCTTGCAAACGACCGGAAAGAACTGTGCCGAAGACAACATCATCACGTCCGCTACACAGGGCCAATACCAATGCCCAGGCCGTATGAAACACTGTTGCTGAACTAACGCTGTACGACCTGGCCGCCAAGCGAATTCGGTTGGCAAGTTTCTCATCCAGTTTTTTTCTTACCTCACCGACATCCATACCCACGTCATGCATCGCCAACAGGCCAAATGGTGCCGTGGACTCATCAACATCCCACAACATCTCCCTGAAGAATGCCGACGCATCGTGATACCGGGCTTGGTGCAAAGCATGGGCAACAAATTCACGATAGGGAATGGAATCAGTCAGCACATGCTCGTCACCTTGCATATGCGCCATCAACTCGGCTTGTATCACCTCGACGCCTACATGATCCAGAATGATGTGATGCAACTGCACCAGCAAGTATGCCTCTCCGGTATGCCCATCCCTGGAAACACCCGTGTATAACAGCGGCGCACGCGCCATATCGACCACCGGCGACATCTTCAGCCGGGCCTGTAGCTGGGCATATGTATCCTGCTCAGTATCCAAATCAATCGTCCCGACTTCGAGCGTCACCTGCCTGCACACCACCTGCACCGGCACCGAAACTTGCTGCGCCATCACCGCCGTGCGCAGCACGTCGTGACGGTCGACCACTGCCTGCAAGGCGGCCAGGAAAGCATCCAAGCGCTGCGCATCCGCCACCTTCAGCAGCATCGAAACGATATACGGGTCGTTTTTCTGCGCCATCAGGTGATGGAACA
>NZ_JBWKUP010000048.1:0-1315 GCF_059420905.1 Janthinobacterium sp. GW821-FHT03C08
TGTCCAGTCCTAAAATAGGTTGACAGTATTTATTGCTGTAGAAACGCCCGATGCACCACATCGGGCGTTTTGTATTGCAAGGCTGTATGCGGCCGTTCCTGGTTATATATTCGCACTGATTGCGCCACCATTTTGCTCGCCTGTTTCAGGTCTGCAGGTCGATTCAGCAGGAACTCGCCTTTCAGAATGCCGTTGATACGTTCTGCCAGCGCATTCTGATAGCAGTCGTAGCCATCTGTCATGGAGCAAGTCAGTCCGTGACGACGATGAATTTCCTGATAGTAAGTCGAGCAATACTGGATGCCCCTGTCTGAATGATGGATCAGCGGCGTCTTGCGCTGTCGCGCTCGCAGGGCCATTTTCAGGGCCTCGCTGACTTCCTCTGTTTGCAAGCTCGCGTGCACATGGTAGCCCACGATTTTGCGCGAGTATGCATCCGTCACCAAGCTCAGATAGACGAATTTTCCGGCGGTCGGGAGATAGGTGATATCGGCTACCCACACCTGCTCCGGCTGCGTGGCCAACACTTGCCCCGGTCCCTCCTTGAGCAAGTTGGGATGGCGCCGGAAGCGGTGATGGCTGTTCGTGGTCTTGTGATAGGCCCGCTGCGGCTGCACCAGCAAGCGCTCCCGCCGCAAGATATCGAAGAGTCCGTCACGCCCCACCTTGATATTCGCCTGGGAAAAGGCATTCTCTAGCATGCTGTGCAACTTGCGCGCCCCCACGCGAGGCTGGCGCAAACGTATCGGCTGCACCAGCTTGACGACAGTTTGTGCCCTATCCAGGCACTGCCGTTCGCGCTGATGGCGCTGGTAATACGCTTGGCGGCTGATGCCCATGCAGCGGCAGGCCCTCTCAACGCTTAAGCCTTGGACTTGCTTGCGCGAGATGACCTGCCCAAAGGCTTTTTTACCACGATTCCATACTCGTCACGCATGACGTCGATGACGGCCTCGAACAGCGCGGATTTCTGTTTTTCTTCCTTGAGTTGACGTTCCAACTCCTTGATGCGCTGCTCTGGCGTCAGTGGCTTGGCCGGTGTATCTGTCATGGTCGCTCTCCGTTGGTTTCGGCCTCTGGGATGCGTCCAATCCTGCAGGCCGTGTTTGCGACACCATACCAAAACTGTCGACCGACCTTGTATTCCGTAGCGCATTTGCGCCTGCTTGTACGTCAGCTCGCCTTTTTCAACCTGCTCCACAACACTCAGTTTAAAAGCCAGGCTGTAATCTCGCTGACTGCGTCGAAACCCTTGTTTCATCGAACACTCCTTCTCTGTAGCGAAAAAGTGTCAACTTATTCCAGGATGGGTCAC
>NZ_JBWKUP010000049.1:0-1243 GCF_059420905.1 Janthinobacterium sp. GW821-FHT03C08
CAGCGCAGGTGGCGCTGGTCTATGGTGATGAGCAGATGACGTATGCGCAGCTCAATGCGCGGGCGAATCAACTGGCGTATGCGCTGCGGGCACGCGGTGTTAGGCATGAAAGCATCGTTGCGATAGGCCTGGAACGGAGTCCGGAGCTGATACTGAGCCTGCTGGCTGTCTTGAAGGCGGGCGGCGCCTATTTACCTCTGGATCCAGGCATGCCGGCGGAACGCTTGACCGGAATATTGGCTAACGCCTCCCCTGTACTATTGATTGCTGGTGCCGATGCGGCAGTCCTGGCAGGTGCGATACCTGTCTTGCTCATTGATCATGCAGATGCACTGATAGCTGAATACCCAGAGAAAAATCTTGACATTGCGGAAGTGAGTGGGCGCAGCCTTGCCTATCTCATGCATACCTCTGGCTCCACTGGAGAACCCAGGGGCGTGATGGTGGAACACAGGAACGTGCTGCGACTGGTAATTAACGTGGCATATGCTCCTGTCGGCGAGAGTGATTGCGTTGCCCATTGTGCGAATCCGGCGTTTGATGCCTCGACTTGGGAGATATGGAGTGCTTTGCTCAACGGTGCTCGTTTGCTCCTCATCGATCATGCGACGGTCATGGATGCTGCATCCCTCAATCGTACCCTGTCCAGAGGCGGCGTGACTGCCATGTGGTTGACCTCAGGATTGTTCAATGCCTGCGCAGAGCAACTGGGCGAAGCCTTTGGCCAGCTGACCTATCTGCTTGTCGGCGGTGATGTACTTGATTCGGGGCGCATTGCACTCGTCCTGGAAAATGCCAAACGTCCCCGTTATATACTTAATGGTTATGGCCCGACAGAAACCACAACATTTGCGACGACCTTCCAGATCGATCATGTCCACGGTTCTGCCATTCCCATAGGGCGTCCCATTGCCAATACCAGCGTGTATGTCCTGGACCGTGAAGGCCAGCCATCGCCCATAGGGGTGGAAGGCGAAATTTATATCGGGGGCGATGGCGTGGCACGCGGCTACTTGAATTGTCCGGAATTGACGAAGAAGCATTTCATTCCCGATCCATTCAGCACTGCTAAAGGTGCGCATCTTTACCGGAGTGGTGACTTGGGGAGAGTGCGCGCCGATGGCAATATCGAATTTATCGGACGTAATGATGGCCAGGTCAAGCTTCGCGGTTTCCGCATCGAACTCGGTGAGATCGAGCATCAGCTGGCGCAGCATGCGCAGGTGGGGGCGGCGGTGGTGCT
>NZ_JBWKUP010000050.1:0-1162 GCF_059420905.1 Janthinobacterium sp. GW821-FHT03C08
GCACGCCTGCAGATTCAGCCACTGGTGCTGCCATCCGGGGGCGATATCGAGAGCCGGATCGGCACCTACCTGGCGCAGCCGCAGTCGATGGATCTGGCCCAGGCTCCACTGATGCAGGTGAGCGTAGCCGTTGGCATGCAATCGAATGCGTGCTATTTACTGCTGCAACTACACCATATTATTTCCGACCATCTTGGACTGGCGATGATACAAGATGAGTTGATGGCGCACATGCATGGAGAGGCGACGGGATTGGCCGCGGCAGTGCCGTATCGCGAGTTTGTCGCACATGGTTTGTATCAGGCGCGACATCAGAATGCTGAGGTATTCTTTCGGACTAAGCTGGCTGATGTCACCGAGCCGACAGCGCCATTCGGCTTAGTCGCTGTCCATGGGGACGGATCGCGTATCAATGAAGTGCGACAGGAGCTTGATCCTGCGCTGGCTCGGCAAATCAGGACGGCTACGAAGCAGCACTCAGTCAGTACTGCGGCCTTGTTCCATGCTGCCTGGGCACGCGTTCTTGCCGCATGCGCAGGCAAGGAGGAAGTTGTATTTGGCACCGTGTTTTCCGGACGCCTGCAAGGAACGCCGGGAGCTCACAGCATGTTGGGCATGTTTATTAATTTGTTGCCATTGAGATTGAAGTTGAGTGGGCAGGGAGTCTTGCAGATGTTGCGGCAGACCGAGGCGGAACTCGGTGACTTGCTTCCATACGAACAAGCATCTTTAACGTTGGCGCAGCGTTGTTCTACATTGCCCGTTAGTACGCCCTTATTCAGCTCCATGCTCAACTACCGCCGCTCGGAGGTCGCACAGGCAGGCAGTCGTGCAGAAATGGCAGGTGTTGAATTGCTCGCGTCCCAAGAGAGAACCAACTACCCGTTGACTCTTTCTATTGATGATATGGATGTCGGTTTTGCACTTGATTTGCAGCTTGATGATAGTGTGGACGCCGCCCGCGTGCTGGGCTACATGGAAGCGGTATTGGCCGGGCTGTCCGCAGCCTTGCTGAGCGAACCTGACAAGGCGGTGCTCGACGTGGCGGTCTTGCCGGCCGGCGAGCGCGCATACCTGCTGCAGATGCTGAATGCGACGCAGGCGGACTATCCGCAGGAGCATTGCATCCATGAGCTGTTCGAGGCGCAGGTGGCGCGCACGC
>NZ_JBWKUP010000051.1:0-1155 GCF_059420905.1 Janthinobacterium sp. GW821-FHT03C08
CGCCACCTGCGCCTCGAACAGCTCATGGATGCAATGCTCCTGCGGATAGTCCGCCTGCGTCGCATTCAGCGTCTGCAACAGGTACTGTCTCTCGCCGGCCGGCAAGACCGCCACGTCGAGCACCGCCTTGTCAGGTTCGCTCAGCAAGGCTGCGGACAGCTCAGTCAATGCTGCCTCCATGTAGCCCAGCACGCGAGTGGCGTCCACATCGCTGTCCGTTTGTATATTGATGTAATAAACTTGGCCCATATCATCAATCGATATGGTGAATGGATAATTGGTTCTCTCCAGGGTATCGATTACTTCAATCCCGCCGATTGCAGTGTGTTCCTGGCTGGTCAGGGTATCCGAAGTACGGTAATTGAGCATGGAGCTAAACAGCGGCATGTTCTCCGGCAAGGAAGTACAGGCTTTTGCTAGCGCGAGCGAAGTTTGCTCATAGGGCAGCAGATTTTTTAACGCCGCATCAGCCTGCAGCAACAATTGAGCACTGCTCATGTCCCGCAAATTTAACCTTAACGGCAAGGTATTGATGAACATTCCCAGCATATGTGGTGCACCTTGCGTTCCCTGCAAGCGTCCCGACAGTACCGTGCCAAACACGACATCATCTTTCCCGCTACAGGCGGCAAGTACCAGTGCCCAAGCCGCATGAAACAAAATGGCAGGGTTCAGCTTGTAATACCTTGCAGTGGCGCGTATCTGCGTAACCAAAGCGGCATCAAGATCTTTTCTTGCCTCAACACTACGAGAACCATCACCATGCACGGCCAGTAAGCCAAATGGCGTGGTTGGCTCATCAACATCCTTCAGAATGCTCTTGAAAAAGGCCGTTGCATCCTGATGCCGCGCCTGATGCATGGTATGGGCCACCAATTCACGATAAGGGACCGGAGTGGCCAGATGTTCAGCATTGTTATCCAGAAATGCTTCGATTTCAGTCCGTAGTATCCTCAAGGAAGTAAAATCGTCGATCAGATGGTGGATCTGGCACAGCACGTACTGCGTATCGGACTGCGTATCCGGCATCACGCTGACACACAACAACGGTGCCCGTGCCAGATCCATCGACTGCGGTTGCGCCAGGTAGGTGCCGATCCGGCTCTCGATATCGCCCCCGGATGGCAGCACCAGTGGCTGAATCTGCAGGCGTGC
>NZ_JBWKUP010000052.1:0-1052 GCF_059420905.1 Janthinobacterium sp. GW821-FHT03C08
GGTTAACCTTGCCACTGAATGTAAGTCGCTGACCCATTATACAAAAGGTACGCAGTCACGGAACAAGTCCGCTCCTACTGTTTGTATGCACACGGTTTCAGGATCTATTTCACTCCCCTTCCGGGGTTCTTTTCGCCTTTCCCTCACGGTACTGGTTCACTATCGGTCGATTACGAGTATTTAGCCTTGGAGGATGGTCCCCCCATATTCAGACAGGATGTCACGTGTCCCGCCCTACTTGTCGTACGCTTAGTACCACCGGTCCGATTTCACATACGGGGCTATCACCCACTATGGCTCCTATTTCCAGAGGATTCTGTTATCGGTCCGACTATCACGTACAGGCTCTTCCCATTTCGCTCGCCGCTACTTTGGGAATCTCGGTTGATTTCTTTTCCTGCAGCTACTTAGATGTTTCAGTTCGCCGCGTTCGCCTTGCATACCTATGTATTCAGTATGCAATACCCTAAAAGGGTGGGTTGCCCCATTCGGAAATCTGCGGATCAAAGTGTGTTTGCTCACTCCCCGCAGCTTATCGCAAGCTACTACGTCCTTCATCGCCTGTAATCGCCAAGGCATCCACCATGTGCACTTATTCGCTTGTCCCTATAACGTTAGCCTCTGATTACTAGGTAATCAAAGAGCGCTACAGGGATAAGAAAGTACAACGTTGTTGCTTGTTTGTTGATACATACAATCATTACCCATCGATTTGCTTGTTACGGCAAACCGATCAATAAATAATCTTTACTTCTTCCAGATTGTTAAAGAACGAAACAGCTTTGATCGCTAAAAGATCAAATCTAAACCCACAGGCTTACATTTGTACTTTCGGTAAAACGTGGTGGAGGATGACGGGATCGAACCGACGACCCCCTGCTTGCAAAGCAGGTGCTCTCCCAGCTGAGCTAATCCCCCGGGAATTTTTACTGGTAGGGCTGGTTGGACTCGAACCAACGACCCCCGCGTTATCAACACGGTGCTCTAACCAGCTGAGCTACAGCCCCAAATGCTGTTCTTTATATTAACAGCCGATAAGTGTGAACATTTGA
>NZ_JBWKUP010000053.1:0-1029 GCF_059420905.1 Janthinobacterium sp. GW821-FHT03C08
ATTGAACACGGCCGTCATCACCATGAACAGGGTGGCACTCTGCTGCTGCGCCAACGCCTGCAAGCCAGCGGTGCTGGCCGCATCGATGGTGAAGCGGTGCAGCGCGCCATGATGCTGCTGCAGCGCCGGCCGCGGATGATCCGTCGGCAGATTCAGCATGGCCGCACTGCCGGCCATGCGCGCCGACCAGTAGTCGAGCTGTGCCTGCAGCACCTCGCCGCTCAACCACTGGCGCTGCCAGTGGGCAAAGTCGGCATACTGGAGCGCCAGTTCCGGCAACGGCGACGCCTGCCCCTGCACAAAAGCACGGTACAGAACACCCAGCTCATGCAGCAACACGCCCGTCGACCAGCCATCCGAAACGATGTGATGCACGGTCAGCAGCAGCACGTGTTCGTTGGCCGCCATGCGCACCAGGTGCACACGCAGCAAGGGGCCGGTGGCCAGGTCAAAGCCGTGCCGGGCTTCCTGCCCGGCCAGCGCACGCAGGGCCAGCGCGCGCTGTGCCGGCGGCAAGGCTGCCAGGTCGCTGCGCGGCATGGACAGCGCCAGGGCCGGTGCAATGACCTGCACGGCGGTGCCGTCGACGCTGGCAAAGGTGGTGCGCAGCACTTCATGCCGGCGCACGATTTCCTGCACCGCCAGTTGCAGCGCGTCGCCATCGAGCACGCCCTGCAATTGCAGCGCGAGCGGGATGTTATAGAAGGAATTGGCCGGCTCAAGCTGATCGAGGAACCACAAGCGCTGCTGTCCGAACGACAATGGCAGCGGCGCCTGATCGTCGCGCTGCATGCGCACCACAGTCCTGGCAACGGCTGGTCCGTTCAACGCAGCCTCGATGCGTGTGGCGAAGGCCGCCACCGTGGCCGCTTCGAACAGCGTGCGCAGCGGCATTTCGATCAGATGATCCTGGCGCACACGCGCCACCACCATCGCGGCGATCAGCGAATGACCACCGAGCGCAAAGAAATTATCTTGCCGGCCGATGCGCTCAATGCCCAGGATCTGCTGCCACAACTGGCAGACGTA
>NZ_JBWKUP010000054.1:0-796 GCF_059420905.1 Janthinobacterium sp. GW821-FHT03C08
GGATCGGTACGGCACTGCTCCGTGAGCACGAACAAGGTCGCGCCAAACAGCAGCGATACCAGTTGCTGCAGCGACGCGTCGAACGATATCGATGCATTCAAGCCCACCTTCAGGCCCGCCAGTTCACCCGTGTGGCGATACACCGTCTCCCTGAGCGTGTGCGCCAGGTTCACCACGGTTGCATGACTGACCGCCACGCCTTTCGGCTGCCCGGTGGAACCGGACGTGTAGATCACATAGGCCAGGTTGGCCGGCTGGGCAACTGGGGAAATATTATTTGTCGAGAACCCTTCCACCGCCGCCCAGTCCGTATCCAGACACAGGCGCGGCACGGCCGGCACATCGGCCAGACATGCCAGCAGGTGCTGCTGCGTCAGCAGCAAGGCCGGTGCCGCATCGCTCACCATATACCCCAGGCGCGCGGCCGGATAGGCCGGATCGAGCGGCACATACGCCGCCCCTGCCTTCCAGACCGCCAGGATCGCCACCACCATGTCCACCGACCGTTCGATGCAGATACCGACCAGAGCCTCCCGGCCGATGCCGACCTGGCGCAGGTAGGCACCAAGCTGGTTGGCACGCCGGTTCAGTTCCACATAATTCAGGCTATCTTCCTCGCACACCACCGCCAGTTGCTGCGGCGTCCGCCCTACCTGCGCCTCGAACAGCGCCCCCAGCGTGCCGACCGGATAGGCCACTGCCAGCGGCCGGCTGGCCGTCAGCAGATTGGTACGCTCCTCCACGTCCAGCATCGACAGTTCACCGATGCGCTCGTCCGGCCGGCGCACGATACGGC
>NZ_JBWKUP010000055.1:0-698 GCF_059420905.1 Janthinobacterium sp. GW821-FHT03C08
CTGGACGGGCATGGTGCTGCGAGCCTGGCGTATGTCATTTATACGTCCGGTTCGACGGGCAAGCCGAAAGGGGTGATGGTCGAGCATGGCAATGTGCTGCGCCTGTTTGCTGCCAGCGCTGCGCACTTCGACTTTAATGCAGACGATGTCTGGACCCTGTTCCATTCCTATGGTTTCGATTTTTCGGTGTGGGAAATGTGGGGCCCGCTGCTGCACGGGGGCCGTTTGCTGGTGGTGCCATACTGGATCAGCCGTTCGCCGGCCGATTTTCATGCGCTGCTGGTGCGGGAACGGGTGACGATCCTGAATCAGACGCCGAGTGCGTTTGCCGCCCTGATGGAGGTGGATCAGGAGCATCCGGCGGCGCTGGCCCTGCGCTGCGTGATCTTTGGCGGCGAGGCGCTGCAGGCGTCGAGCCTGGCGCCATGGGTGGCGCGCCACGGCGACCAGCGGCCGCAACTGGTGAACATGTATGGCATTACGGAGACGACGGTGCACGTGACGTACCGGCGTCTGCTGCAGGCTGATGTGCTCGATACGAGCGGAGCCAGTGATATTGGGCGTCCGCTGGCGGACTTGGGGGCGCTGGTGCTGACACCGCGTCTGGAGCTGGCGCCGTTCGGTGTCGTCGGCGAGCTGTATGTGGGTGGTGCGGGCCTGGCGCGCGGCTATCTGCACCGTCCGGAACTGACGGCGGA
>NZ_JBWKUP010000056.1:0-615 GCF_059420905.1 Janthinobacterium sp. GW821-FHT03C08
ACTCCAGTCGTCGAGCCTGTAAAAGACCCGACTGCGCCGGCGCCGGCCATGAAAAGCAGGATCAAGTCGGCGCCGATTGCATGAGTGCAGTCGATGTGATCCGCGCGCTGCTGATGTCGCATGCCCCGGTTCGTGCGCTGGTGGAGGCCAAGAACATCGTGCTGGGCACAGTGCCGCAGCGCGCTGAGCTGCCAGCTATCGGTATTCGTGAAATCAGTCGCGTCGAATTGAGTACGGTCTCGCTCAGTCAGGCGGCCGTGCTGGTGCGCTCCAGGGTACAGGTTACGGTACTGGCCAAATCCTATGACAGCCAGAAGGCGGTGCTGCAAGCAGCGAAGCTGGGGCCAGGCGCGCATACCGGCGAGGTTGCCGGGATCGCCGTGCGCAGCGTCATGCGCGAGCAGGTTGGCCCGGATATCAGTAATGACGATGCTGACATTTTCCAGCAGTCTCGTGATTTTCTTGTCACTTACGTCGAGCAGAACTGACGCGGTACCACAGTCGCACTTCCATAAACACAAATTTTGTAGCCCGCCCGTATCGCATTTCAGCGAGCGGGCTTTTTTTTGAAAGGTAACATCATGGCATTTGAAGATGACTTTGAAACAGTCGCCA
>NZ_JBWKUP010000057.1:0-595 GCF_059420905.1 Janthinobacterium sp. GW821-FHT03C08
CTCGCTGGCATCTGGGGCAAGCTGCTGGGCGTGGCGCCGGAACAGGTAAGCGCGAGTGCCAACTTCTTTGCGCTGGGTGGGCATTCGCTGCTCGTTGTGAGTTTGAGGATTGCGATCCGTCACACCTTTGGTGTGGAACTGCATCTACGCGATATTTTCCTCGCCGACCAGTTACGTTCGCTTGCCAGCAAAATTGTACTGGCCAGACTACCCCAAGTGGACAATGAACGACGTGCCGCACTGATAGCCGCTAGTGGCAACAAAAAATCGAATAGAAAGAGAATTGCATGAAGCGCTTCGAGTTGTTTTTGGATGCATGTATGGCCGCTGAAATCACGTTCTCGCTTGAAGAGGGGGAGCTGTATGCCGACTATGAAGGCGATTTGTCTGCCGATATGGAGGTAGGTATTCAGTGCTGGAAGGAAGAGATCATTGCCTTGCTGGCTGGCAGAGAAAAACACGCACGTCACTGGGAGTGCATACCCGTTCGGGAACGCAGCACTCCCCATCTACCCCTCTCGTTTGCGCAGCAGCGGCTGTGGTTCCTGGACCAGCTGGAACAGGGCAGTGCGCACTACAACATGCCGGCGGCGCT
>NZ_JBWKUP010000058.1:0-590 GCF_059420905.1 Janthinobacterium sp. GW821-FHT03C08
TGCTGGTCCGTGCGTCCCAGATACACGATGCGCCCGTCGGCCAGCCGGCGCGCCAAGTCGCCCGTGCGGTACATGCGTGCACCCGGCATACCGAACGGACACGGCAGGAAACGCTCCGCCGTCAGGCTCGGACGGTGCAGATAGCCACGCGCCAAGCCAGCGCCGGCGATATACACTTCGCCTGGCACACCATCGGGCACCGGCTGCAATGCCGCGTCAAGCAGGTACAGCCCCACGTTCTCCAGCGCCCCGCCCAGCACCGGCAACGGCCCCGCCGTACCGATGGCGCACGCCGTGGCGTCGACCGTGGTTTCCGTCGGACCATACATATTGAAGAAGCGCTGCTGCGGCATGGCCTGCAGGCGTTGCCACAGATGCGCATCGATGGCCTCGCCACCGACGAGCATGCTGCCCGGCAGACGCGCCTCGACCTGCAGCAGCAGCGACAGCTGCGACGGCGTGCAATCGAGTACGTCCAGTTCCCAGCGCCCGATGGCCGCCGACAGCAGCGCTGGATCGGTACGGCACTGCTCCGTGAGCACGAACAAGGTCGCGCCAAACAGCAGCGATACCAGTTGCTGCAGCGACGC
>NZ_JBWKUP010000059.1:0-581 GCF_059420905.1 Janthinobacterium sp. GW821-FHT03C08
TGCTGCAAAAGACGCCGATCAGTTTTGACGTTTCGGTATGGGAGTTGACCTGGCCGTTGTTGTACGGCGCGCGCCTGTTGCTGGCCAAGCCGGAGGGACACAAGGATCCGTTCTATCTTGCCGACTTGATCCAGGCGCAGGGGGTGACGACCTTGCACTTCGTGCCGTCCATGCTGCGTTCCATGCTCGACAGCGGTGCATGGCAACACTGTGTTTCGGTGCGGCAGGTGTTCTGTAGCGGCGAAGCGCTGCCGGCGGAGATGGTCAATGGCCATCATGGGCAGCACGCTGCGGTATTGCACAATCTGTATGGGCCGACAGAGGCGGCGATCGATGTCAGTTATTGGGCTTGTCCGCGTGGTACCGCCTTGACGCAGGTGCCGATCGGCAAGCCGATCCAGAACATCGTGCTGTACGTGCTGGGAACGCAACTGGAGTTGCTGCCCATGGGGGCGACGGGTGAACTGCATATCGGCGGTGTCGGTCTGGCGCGTGGCTATGTGAACCGTCCGGAACTGACGGCGGAACGCTTCATCGCCAACCCGTATCACGAGGCCGGCACGGCGGGCAGCAGCGCGCGG
>NZ_JBWKUP010000060.1:0-566 GCF_059420905.1 Janthinobacterium sp. GW821-FHT03C08
CAGCAGATTGGTACGCTCCTCCACGTCCAGCATCGACAGTTCACCGATGCGCTCGTCCGGCCGGCGCACGATACGGCTAATCAGGCTTGTCAGGTGACGCGCCATGCGTGCTACCGTCGCCGGCGCAAACAGCGCCGTATCATATTCCCACGCGGCGGCCAGCTCGCCGCCCGCCTCCACGAGGTTGAGCGTCAGGTCAAACTTGGCGGTAACATGCTCGCCTTCCAGGCCCTGCAGCGTGATGCCCGGCAGGTCGATACCCTGCGCCGGCGTATTCTGCAACGACAGCATTACCTGGAACAGCGGCGAACTACCCGTCTGGCGCACCGGATTGAGCAGGTCGACCAGTTTCTCGAACGGCAAATCCTGGTGCGCGAAATCGTCCAGCAGCCCATTGCGCACCTGGGCCAGCAGCGTGTCGAACCGCGCATGCGGATCGATCCGCGTACGCAGTACCAGCGTATTGACAAAGAAACCGATCAGCGGCTCCGTCGCCGCCTCGTTGCGGTTTGCCACCGGCGTACCGATACAGATGTCATCCTGCCCCGCATAGCGCGACAGCAATA
>NZ_JBWKUP010000061.1:0-553 GCF_059420905.1 Janthinobacterium sp. GW821-FHT03C08
AAGAACGGTATTCGGTACTGCTTATTTGCTACTCTCGCGCTATCGACAAAGCGTTGTGTTTGTCAGCTGCGAAGAAGAAAGAGTATGAAGCATTTCGCTAAATCCGTCAACCTTCTTTTTTACTACCCTCACCGTTTCCAATGATCCCTTTGTCTTGCAAACTGCTGCGTCTCATTGGGGAGGCGAACTATAGCAAAGCTATACGCGGGCGGCAAGGTTTATTCTAAGAAAGTGTAAAATTTGTTTATGCGATGTCATAACGTCATCAAATTGAGCAGGTAGCACCATTCAAAACAGCATGGTAGCCATTGCGCTGGCCTATTAATGAGCGGATTCACGGACAGCTGCACCAGGTCGGCGCCGGCCAGGGAAGGACAACAGCTGCAATAAGGGATAAAGCACAACTTGACGACTGCATTTCCAGTCATACCTTGAGAGTAAATCGGCAGACGAAAAAAAACCCGTCAATTTCTTGACGGGTTTTTCTCTTACTGCGAATAACAAGCCTGACGATAACCTACTTTCACACTGGTTGCAGCACTATCATCGGCGC
>NZ_JBWKUP010000062.1:0-552 GCF_059420905.1 Janthinobacterium sp. GW821-FHT03C08
ATAGGGAAGCCGTAGAGAAATCGAGTCCGAATAGGGCGATCAGTCGCTGGGTGTAGACCCGAAACCAAGTGATCTACTCATGGCCAGGATGAAGGTGCGGTAACACGCCCTGGAGGTCCGAACCCACTAATGTTGAAAAATTAGGGGATGAGCTGTGGGTAGGGGTGAAAGGCTAAACAAACTTGGAAATAGCTGGTTCTCTCCGAAAACTATTTAGGTAGTGCCTCAAGTATCACCATCGGGGGTAGAGCACTGTTATGGCTAGGGGGTCATTGCGACTTACCAAACCATTGCAAACTCCGAATACCGATGAGTGCGAGCTTGGGAGACAGACGTCGGGTGCTAACGTCCGGCGTCAAGAGGGAAACAACCCAGACCGCCAGCTAAGGTCCCAAAGATTGGCTAAGTGGAAAACGAAGTGGGAAGGCTAAAACAGTCAGGATGTTGGCTTAGAAGCAGCCATCATTTAAAGAAAGCGTAATAGCTCACTGATCGAGTCGTCCTGCGCGGAAGATGTAACGGGGCTAAGCCAGTCACCGAAGCTGCGGATAT
>NZ_JBWKUP010000063.1:0-533 GCF_059420905.1 Janthinobacterium sp. GW821-FHT03C08
ACGGCTTTGGCCTGGAACGCAGCGAAGTGAATGGCCATGGTGGCCAGCAAAGTAGTTTTCTTCATAGTCTTCTTTCAAGTTTTGAGAATGCGGAGCAGCCGGTCGGCCGCCTTCATGGCTGCGTCCGCCCCACGAGCGTCCCGCTCATCGAGGGCGATACGTTTGACCCCGGCGATCAATGCCTTGGCCGTGTCCGCCGAGACGCCCGCATCCCGCAGGGCTTGCTCGGCTTGACGAATGGTTTTGATGGCAGCCACATCAGCTGCCTTTACGCTGGTGATGCGCGCCTGGCGGTTGGCCGGAAAGGTGACCAGGGAGATTTCCCACAGGTCGACCACGGTGAGAATCCGCAACTCGCCGTCATACGACCACTCGACCGCTTCGAAGCCGATGGACAGGCCATTGAGCGCGCCAATCTTCAGGAGTGCGTGGGCTTCGCGCCCGCGCGCGGTTTCAAGGGCAAGTTGTCCCTTGATGCGCAATCCCTTGGCGTCCTCGACGATCTCGGTCCAGACGCCAATCGGCTCGGTGGC
>NZ_JBWKUP010000064.1:0-521 GCF_059420905.1 Janthinobacterium sp. GW821-FHT03C08
CCGGTCGGCTTCTTGACGCCGTTGCCCGAAATGAACGCTGCACCTTCGCCGCCGGACATCGATTCACTGGCCGACTCGATCAACCAGTCTTCCACATTGAAGAACAGGTCGTCCAGTGCTTCTTCCGATGCCTGCGGCTTCGCCGAGGCCATGCCGAAGGTTGGCACGATTTCTGCCATGTCAGCGGTATTGGTCTGGTTGCGCGTATCACCTTCGCCCAGCCATTCGAAGCTGGCGCCATTGATATCGAACAGCTCGTGGTAGTCGGTGCTGCCAACGGTGCGAACGGTCGCGATCTGGCGGATCGGCGAGATGTCGATCGACAGACGCGCAATGGCGTTTTCGATTACTTTCGGCAACGCGTAACCACCGGCGGCGTTCACGCCCACCAGTGCTTGCGTCGCACGAGTTTCACGGCTATCGGCCGCGTTTTTGACTTCCAAAGCCTTGTAGGTCTGGCTCAGGCGCTGCTCACGGCCCGAATCACGGGGAGCGCGAATCCAGTCGAAGAAAGCGGACTT